>JAFPWQ010000107.1 GCA_017394925.1 Synergistaceae bacterium | reverse complement strand
ATCACGCAGGGAGTTATCGCAATTTTTGAGGAAGGAGACGCAGCTGCAAAATGATATACGCAAAATTATTCTGGGAATTCTTCAAGACAGGACTATTCGCAATGGGCGGAGGCATGGCCACACTTCCGTTTCTCTATGACATTTCAGACAGGACAGGCTGGTTCACGCATCAGAATCTCGCGGACATGATTGCAGTCTCCGAATCGACTCCTGGCCCCATAGGTGTGAACATGGCCACGTACTCCGGCTATCTCACGGCAGGACTTCCGGGTTCAGTCATCGCTACACTGGGACTAATCACTCCGAGCGTGATTGTTATTCTGATTGTGTATGCGTTCCTTCATGCGTTCAAAGATAACAGGTACGTTAATGCTGTATTCTATGGTCTTAGACCGGCAAGCGCGGCAATGATAACAGCGGCAGGTTTAATCGTATCGAGAATAACATTCATTCCTGACGCGATTAACATTAAGGCCGTAATTCTTGCATGTGTATTATTGATTCTGACTCATGGAATAAAATTCACGAAGAAACTTCACCCTGTAATCTGGATATTTGTCTCAGCGTTTGTTGGAATAATCTTCTCATTTTAATTTCAGGGCGTAAATGTGAAATCTGTATTTATTGCAGGGGAATAAAATTCACGAAAAATTTTTTTATCCTGTAATCTGGATATTTATTTATGCGTTTTGAATCACTATATCCCAATTTAAATTTCAGGGCAAAAACTCACAGAAAAATTTTATTCTGTAAACTGGATATTTTTTTGCGGTTATTAGAGTAATATAAATTCCGGGCATTAATATCAGGGCGGTATGTCTTGCGTGTTATTGCTCCTGACTCATGAAACATAATATTTATTTCTGCGGTTGTGAGAATAATCTTTGCGTTTTAGAATCATTATACCCAAAAATAATTTTCAGGAGGTATTTTTATATGCGCAAGATATTTTCATGTATCGTTATCGTGTTATGCCTCGCACTCGCAGTTTGTCCGGCATTCTCTCAGGATAATAATTACTGGAACGATGAAGCCTACAAGCAGATTGACGAGACAGTGAAGGCACATGTTCCTGCATTCCCTGATGCAAATTTTTCGGTCAAAGATGCAAAGTATGCTGCTTTCGTTGAAGACATGACTGAAGAATATTACGAAGGGGACGGCAAAGAAGGCCATGTTCAGAAGACGCAGACGGTGAAAGATTACACGAAGGCAATTCAGACGGCAATTGATGATGCGAGCAAAGCAGGAGGCGGAAAAGTAATCATTCCTGCTGAAGACGGAGCAACAAGAGCTAATCCGACAGTCTACTACACTGGCTCAATTGAATTAAAGAGCAAAGTTAATCTTCATCTCGAAGAAGGCACAGAGTTAAGATTTGTGCGTAATATCTCGAATAAATATTATCCGATGGTCTTAACGAGTTTTGAAGGCAATGACACGTATAATTACGCCGCACCGATAAGAGCGTTTCATGCAAAGAATATTGCTTTAACGGGTAAAGGCACTCTTAACCCTCAGGCTGATCCGTATAACTGGCAGGCATGGAAGAGAGGCTCATTCGGCTTTCCGAATCAGGCAACAGTAGTTGATGTTCTCGTCAAAGAATGGAGCGACAAAGCAGCACCCATAGCCCGAAGAATATTAACTGACGGAGTAACGCCTCCACCCGCAAAAATTCCGACAATGAAAATCGACTGGGACAATCTCGAAAATGTTGAATACGTTGATACTCCCAAAGACGTAACACCATTGCGCTCACTCTTGAGGCCATGCACAATTGAGACGTATGCATGTGAGAATATACTGCTTGAGGGAATCAGAATCATTAACTCACCGATGTGGGAAGTTCACCCATTGAGAAGCAGACATATCTTAGTGAGGGGTCTTGAGATTGATTCACACGGAAGCAATAATGACGGCGTGAACCCGGAATCATGCAGCTATGTCATAATCGAAAACTGCTCATTCAGCACCGGCGATGACTGTATAGCGATCAAATCCGGCAAGAACAGAGACGGTTACAATCGCGGCAAGGTCGGCGGAGAAGTCTGCGAGAACATCATAATCCGTAACTGCGTATTTGCTGACGGTCATGGCGGCGTTACATGCGGTTCAGAATGCACCGGCGGAATCAGAAACGTATTCGCGCATGATAATCACTTCGACAGCATGGAACTTCAGCAGGTCTTACGTTTCAAGACGAATTCATACAGGGGCGGCCTAATCGAAAATATTTACTTCAGGGATAACACCGTAGCTAAATGTTCAAACGCTCTGATGTTCGGTGAAACTCAATACACATTAGGCTCTGCACAGGATAAAGAAGGCGACTTAGGGCCGTATACCCCGCAGTTAAAGAATGTATTCATGTCCAACATCACGGCAGGCAAACCTGACTCACCTGTTATGGCGAAGAATGCGATTCAGTGGATGGCATACGAACGCGCACCCATGACGAATATCAACGTGAAAGATGTTACAGTCTACGGAGTGAAGAATGCAATCAGCCTGTCGAACGTGAAGAACTTTGAGCTTCATAACGTGAAAATAAGCCTCGTTGATACACCTGCAGAACTCGTTACGTATAACACAGAAGCAATTACAATCAGCGATGTAAAACTTTCAGCGGGCGGAAAAGATTACGATCTCAAAGAAGGCGAAAAGGTTACACTTCCTGATGATTTCGACAAGTCAAAAGAAGCAGTTCTTACCGGCACAATCACAACGAAGGATAAAACTTTTGCATCAGGAAACGGCAGCGTCAACGCGTTCCTTGACAGAGGCAGACTCGAAGAAGGAAACAAAGCACCAGTTATCACACCGTTCAAGGCAGAAGTGAGTCCTGCAGGTGAAGGAAAGTATGCGTTCAAAGTGAGCGTTAGTCTCGCGGATAAACCTGATTATCAGTATGCGTACAGACCTGACACGGAAAAAGAGAACATGAACAGAGGCAATCATATTCTCTCAGTTGTCGCGACTGGTGAGGCTTATGACCAGAACACATGGAACTATAACGTGAAGTGCAAAGCTGACGAGTAATATCTGAATCTGAATCATGACATGAAAAATCCCCCGTAAACTTTCTGCGGGGGACTCTTTTTTTGCTTTTTTTGCGCTGTATCTTAATTATTATTTGAATGTGATTGATGAGATTATTTTCTCAAGCAATGTCCTGTCCACTTCAGCCCAGATAAACGTAACGACAGCGTCATTTTCAACAAAAGGAGTTGACGATACATTAAAGACTATGCCGTCAGTGTTGCGGTATGTGAAAGTGTATTCGTTCTTCTTTTCATTATAGACGGGAGTACTGCCTTCAAGTTTCTTTGCGAATTCCGATATTGCTTCTTTAGGCTCCATTCCGCCAAGATTGCTGATGTCGAACATAATCGCCGCTGTGTGATCTGATGTCCTGAACACATAATTGAAATCATTGCTCTTCTCTGCAATCCAGCCCATTGGAAGGTCAACCGTGATTGCTCCCAGATCAATAATTTTTGCGTATGAAAGAGGCGCAATAGAAAATACTATGAGCATGGCCGCAATTAAACGTTTAAGCATGAATATCAAAACCTCACTTTCTATGATTTTGTGCATGACATTATAGCAAGTCAGCGTTTTATATCGTAACTCATGTTCATGATGCTCTTTATGCTCTTCACATCGTCAGTGATATTTCCGTCTCCGCGAATCGTATGCTTGATTACACTGCTTGCCACTGCGAAATTAATCATGTCATCGGGATTATAATTCTTTATCATTGCATAGATTAACCCTGACGCAAAAGCATCTCCTCCTCCGACGCGGTCAAGAATCGTAAACGTGAATAACTTGCTTTCGTATGTCTCACCGTCATACCACATAAACGCCTTCAAACTATTTTCGCTTCCAGTATGCGCATATCTGACATGTCTGGCAATGCACTTAATGTTCGGGTATGCACTCACGAATGCGTCAAAAACTTTCGATTGCTGTTTATAGTCAGGGTGTAACGGGATTCCGTCTTTCACATCACCGCTTCCGTCTTTCTTTGGCAAATTATACGGTTCGATTCCCAGTAAGACATCGACATACGGAAGGTACTGCGTACAGAAATCTCTTGCCTGCTGCCATGTCCATAACGTACTTCTGAAATTTCCGTCAAAGCTCACGATAAGATTCATTTCTTTTGCTTTCTTCATGATTGCAAGTGTGAAGTCCGCACATGAAGATGATAACGCCGGAGTGATGCCGCTCATGTGAAGCCATTTGAATCCGTCAAGCAGTTCATCAAGATTTACATTTGAATAATCATATTCACTGAATGCGCTGTGCTTGCGGTCATAAGTTACTTTGCTGGGGCGAATCCCGTAGCCTGTTTCGAGATAATAT
>JAFPWQ010000106.1 GCA_017394925.1 Synergistaceae bacterium | reverse complement strand
CCTCCTGACATAAAATTTGTGCATGAAAAAACGCCCCGCCATGCATATACACAACGGAGCGGTTATTCTCTATGAATATATTGTGAATGGATTTTTTATGATAAGTTAAAAGACAATAACATACCGATAGCCGATAGCCGATAGCCGATTTTATTGACTAACATTGAACTTGTCAAGTGATTTTCTAATTTTTTCATATTATGAATTATATCATAGCTATCGCTGTCCTTTATCGTATATCTGACCTAATGCTCTCGGTGAATGATTATGTCTGCTGAAGAACACTAGCAGTAACATCGTAAGTACATAAGGCAGAATGCGGACTAAATCGTTATAGCTTGAAGGAAGTCCAAGCTCATTGATTACCGCACTGCCTCCGCTCCTCGCAAATCCGAAAATCAAACACGCAAACAGTGATGGCAGTATTGACCAGTTCCCGAAAATTAACGCCGCAATTGAGAGATAGCCATAGCCGAGATAAATATCTGGTGAAAAATTCGCAGAGATTGAATACGCAAAACTCATTCCTGCTATGCCCGACAAGCATCCCGAAATGAACACTGCCATTGTTCTGACTGCATACACGTTTACTCCGGCCGCATCTACTGAATGAGGGTTATCTCCGCACGCACGCAAACGCATTCCGAATCGTGTCTTGTACAGCACATACCACATGAATAATGCCGCAATTATAATCAGAATCTCAAACGGGTATATCTCTTTGAATACTGCGCCCAGAACAGGAATATCGCTCACGTATGGAATCGTAATTCTTGCGCTCGCACCCAGTACGAATTTATTTGCTGAACTCCCGAAAAATGACTCGTTTATACTCTTAGTCAGAAAGCTCGTCATGGCCATAGCAAGAATATTCATTACTACGCCGCTGATTACCTGGTCAGCTTTGAACTTTATACACAGTAACGCATGAATCAGTGCAAAGAGTCCTCCTCCGATAACTGCGAATATAAACGCCGCATAATGTGGGATCATTGACGATGCACCTAATATTCTCATCAATGAGACAGCCGCAATTGAACCCGTGAATGCTCCGAAGCCCTGAAAACCTTCAAGCGCAAGATTCGTTATGCCGCTCTTCTCGCTGTATATGCCTCCTATGGCCATGATGAATAAAGGAAGTGCAAAACTCAGTCCGTCAATTATAATCATGTCTGTCATGAATTATCTTCTCCCCTTCCGGCTAAGAAATGCAGAACATGCCGCGAACGTTAATATAAACGCCGTAATCAGACTCGCTATTTCAGGCTCTATATGCTGTCTTGAACTCATGTATACAGATCCCTTTGAGATTATCGTGATTAAGAATGACGCGAACACACAGCCAATCGGATTATTGCCGCCCAGTAATGAAACAGCAATTGCATCAAATCCCATTGAAGGAGTTACACCGGGCTGAATTGCCGCATAATATCCGCAAAAGTATGATACTCCTGCAAGACCGGCTAATGCACCTGATAATGTCATCGTGATTAGTGAAATCCTGTTTACGTTCATTCCGGCATAATACGCTGCCTTCGGTGAAAGTCCCACAGCTTTTATCTCATAGCCGCGTGTAGTGCGTTCAATGAACCAGAATAAAAATATTGCCGTGATTATCGCAAGAGGAAATGCTAACGGAATATCAAGTTTCAGATTCTCCCAGCGGAATCCTGAAAGAGTTAAACGTGCTGATGCTATTATTGATTTGCTCTGACGCGATACAGGGTTAATATAGAACGTGTTGATGTAAAACGTAACAAGATACATTATCGTTGAGTTAAGCATGATTGAGCTTACTACTTCGTTCACGTTGAATTTATATCTCAGCCAGCCGATTAACGCACCAACTAATGCACCTGCAATCAAGCCTGCAAGAATCACAAGCACTCTTGAAGGTATTACGAGTGAGAGCATGTGTGCTGTTATGCCTGCAATCATCATCTGACCCGATACGCCTATATTGAAGAATCCGCCCCGTAATGCAAGCGCAACTGAAAGAGACGCAAATATCATCGGGGTCATGGCATCAACAAAGCTCATAAAATCCGTGAACATGTTCTGACGGCCCGCATATTTCACTTTCTGCATTAATCCCGAACCCTGAAGGAGATTCATATATGCCGCAATTGGATCTTTTCCCATAAGCCATAAGATTAACGCTCCGGCTATCAGACTGATTATTATTGCGAGGAATGAGAGAAAAAATTTTTTCACGCTGTCTTCACCCCCATCATGTAAAGTCCAATGTCATTAAGCGAAATTTTTTCAGCAGGCGAGATTTTATTTATCCTACCGTTGTATATAACTGCAATCGTATCTGCACAGTCAGTAATTTCATCCAGATCAAGCGAAATTAAAAGCACTGCTGCTCCTCTGTCCCGTTCTGCGATTATCTGCTTACGGACATTCATGACTGCTCCGATGTCTAAGCCTCGTGTGGGCTGCATGAAGATAATTAACGGTGTACGCATATCAATCTCACGCGCAATAATTGCCTTCTGCTGATTGCCCCCTGACATTGAACGCGTTATTGTCTCTCCGCCCTTGCCGCTTCGTATATCATATTCCTTTGCAAGAGTGCTCTCGTATTCATTGAACGAAGACTGACTGATTATTCCCCTGCTTGAAAATTTCTGCGTGTAATATTGCCTCAACGGAAGATTATCGCGTAATGTGAAATCAAGAACGAGTCCGACATTATGCCGGTCTTCAGGGATATATGCGATTCCTGATTCGATTCGTTCACGCACTGTAGCACGCGTTATGTCATGGCCGCTGATTGAAATTTTTCCTGATGAACACGGAAGTAATCCGGCTATTGAATCAGCAAGTTCATTCTGACCGTTACCTGATACTCCTGCAACAGCAAAGACTTCACCCTCATGAATCTGAAATGATACGTTCTTCACTGCCTCATGTCCCGTTATGCTATTCACGCTTATATCATGAACATCAAGAATGACTTCGCCGAATTCCGCAGGCTTTTTCTCTGTCCTGAACGAGACATCATGACCGACCATTAAGCGCGCCATTTCCTTTGTCGATGTTGATGCTACATCAAGAATATCGATTAATTTTCCCCTGTTCAGAATCGCGCACCTGTCCGCTGAGGCTTTTATTTCTTCGAGTTTATGCGTGATTAATATTATCGTCTTCCCGTTAGACCTGAGACTGCGTATTATCTCAATGAATGATCCTATTTCCTGAGGAGTTAATACTGCTGTCGGCTCATCAAAGATTAATATCTCTGCCTCACGGTAAAGCATCTTCAGAATTTCTACGCGCTGACATGACGCAACATTGAGATTCTCTATCACATCTTCAGGGTTAATCCTGAGACCGTAACGTTCGGATAATTCTGCGATGTCATGATTAGCTTTCTTGATGTCGACATACGGAAAGATTCCCAGAAATTTTTTCTCAGGCTCAAGACCAAGAATAATATTTTCTGCAACGGTGTAATTCGATACAAGCCTGAAGTGCTGATGCACCATTCCGATGCTTAAACTCGAAGCATAACGGGGAGAATAGATTCGTTCTTT
>JAFPWQ010000105.1 GCA_017394925.1 Synergistaceae bacterium | reverse complement strand
GAAGGTTTCATTCGACATAGTCAACGGCGAGAAAGGCCCTCAGGCTGCCAACGTCGTCAAACTGTAGTGTAAAGTCTCCTGCATTCCGCGAAACTACAAGGCAGCAGATAAATCACTTTAAGAAGAGAGAAGAAATTAAATGAGGACCCTGTGAGTTAAGCAAGGCCCTCATTTTATATGCGCATGTCATAAATCACCTTCCAGAACCATAAGCCGCATGCCGGAGTATTCATTGCAGAATCGATTCTTTCGCCGCCGGATAATAACCCTTCAAGCCATTCAAGTTTGCGTTTTCCTGATGCAATTTCGTTTATATTCCCTGTTATTATTCTCACCATGTTAGTTAAGAATGACTGTGCTTTTATGCTTATGACTGAGAGCCTGCCTCTTTTGCGAATCTTTAAGCTGTCAATCGTTCTGAATGGGTCATCAGGACATTCACCGGCCCGGCAAAATGCTCTGAAGTTATGCCTGCCCTGAATCATTTCACATGCTTTGTGTGCGAGAGTCATATCCCATTCGCGGCCTTTTCGCCACCAGACGAAATTATTCAAGAACGGAGGACAGACGTAATCATTCCAGATGAAATATTTATATTCCCGTGAGATTGCAGAATATCTTGCATTGAAATCATCGGGAACGTGAAAGATTTTCATGATGCGAATATCATCGGGAAGATAAAAATTAATTGCGAGTCTTAATTTTTCGGGAGTGAATTCCTTTGCGAGATCAAAACTTGCAATCTGACCATATGCATTAACGCCTTTGTCTGTTCGTCCTGCACCCGTGATTCTGACAGGAGCACCTGAGATTTTCCCAAGTGCCCCCTCGATTACTTCCTGAATGCTTATTGCATCGGGCTGAACTTGCCAGCCTGAATAATTTTTGCCTAAATAGCTTATCTTTGCGGCATATCTCATATTACGAATAATAGCACGCATGCAATTGTTCCCGAAAGAATAACCGCGCAAGTATCTTTGAATTTCCAGACTAACGGCTTGCGTCTGGTTCTGCCTTCACCGCCGTTATAGCCGCGTGCTTCCATCGCGACAGCAATTTCGTCTGCCCGTCTGAAAATAATAATGAACAATGGAATTAACACGGGAATAAAAGCCATTGCGCGCTTGAATATATTTCCCTGATCCAGTCTTGCACCCCGTGAGACCTGAGCGCGTATGATTTTATCTGTTTCCTGCATAAGTAACGGAATGAATCTCAAGGCCATAGCAATCATCATTGAGCTTTCATGAGCCGGAAATCTGAATCTCTCAAGCGGACGTAAAAGCACATCAAGACCGTCAGCAAGTTCGAGTGCCGTTGTAGTTAATGGCAGCATGACCGCAAAGAGCATCAGCACAAATAATCTTGATGACATGAATAATGCGTTAGTGAATGCGTTTCTGAATTCATCAGTGAATGACCCTGCAATCGTGTTAAATACAAACGTGAATATCACCAGAAACATAACCGGCCTTGCAGAACGCAGCAGTGCAGGCCATGAAATTTTTGACGCATGAACCAGAGCAAATAAAAACGCTGTCCATGTTCCAAGCTCATAAATATTTCTGGCAGGGAATACGGCGGTAATAATGAATAACAGCGAGAATAATTTAGCTCTCGGGTCAAGGCTGTGAATAAATGATCCTGTTGGAATGTACTGACCTAAAGCAAATTTTGCGAAATACATGATATAAATTCCTCATAATTATATGCTAACGGGAAATCGGGATTTATTTTTCTGACTTCAGCCGATAATCTTAACACGTCAGGCCATGCTTCCGGCTCAAGAATATTCATGATGTCTTCGAGAACTTCATGCGGACTTCCTTCACGTATGACACTTCCGTCCCGTAAAATTAAAATTCTGTCGCTGTAATTCAGAGCCATATTTAAATCATGTGATATAGTGATCACAGTTTTATCTTCATCGCGCAATTTTGATAGCACAGCCAGTAATTTTTTCTGGTATGATGCATCGAGTCCTGCTAAAGGCTCATCGAGGACAATGCATTCAGGTCTGGCGGAAAGAACAGACGCAATCGCAACGAGTCTTCTTTCGCCGCCTGATAATGCAATGGGACTACGTTTGAGAAAATCTTTATCGAGGCTGACGCATTCGAGTCCGTAAAGAATCGCGTTATATAATTCATGGCCTCTGAAACCTGCATTTCTTGGAGCAAAAGCTAATTCATCGCGAACTGTCGGTGAGAATAACTGATCTTCCGGATTCTGAAAGACTAAGCCCACTTTCTGACGCAGTGAATGAACTTCTTCGCCTTTCTGCGGAATTGCTGAGCCGTCGAAATATATATTGCCTTCCTGAATTTTGAATAACGCGTTTAAATGCTGAACCAGTGTAGATTTTCCCGATCCTGTTCTGCCGATTATCGAGAGCCATTCGCCTTTGAAGATTTCAGCGTTAATTTTTCTGAGAACCTGATTTTTTCCGTCATACATGAATGAAAGATTTTCGATTCTGAATTTCTCCGTCATGTTAATTTTTTCAGGTTCGGGCGGAGATTTTGATTTTATGCATGTCAAATCACCCGGAAAATTAATATTATGTTCCGTGAAAAATTTTTTTGCTTTGAATTCATCGGGCATATTGAAACCTAAATTTGCGGCTTCGTTCCAGAATTCTGACGTATTGCCTTCCCAAATGATCTGGCCGTGAGAAAGCACAATGACGCGCTGAATGTCATCAAAGTTTTCGGCTTCAATCTGATGCGTAACCTGAATAATCGTCATGCCTTCGGAGTGAAGAAGTCTGAGAACTTTTTCGACTTTGACTCTTCCGGCCGGGTCAATCATTGCAGTAGGTTCATCGAGTATCAGACATTCAACGTCAGCGGCAAGAGCACCGGCAAGAGCGACTCTCTGTTTTTCGCCGCCTGATAACGCATAGACAGGTGAATCGCGTTTTTTGAGCAGATTAGCTTCGGCAAGTGCAATGTCAACACGTGTCTGAATCTCTTCCGAAGGGAGTCCCTGATTCTCAGGCGCAAAAGCAATGTCATCTTCAACCATAGCCGCGACAATCTGATTTTCCGGATCCTGAAACACCATGCCTATAGTCTGACGTAATTCCCGGAACTCCATATCCTGAATGTTTACGCCGTTGATTAAGCACTCGCCTTCGTTCGCATCT
>JAFPWQ010000012.1 GCA_017394925.1 Synergistaceae bacterium | reverse complement strand
TTCAAACAGCAAAGAGTATATGTGCTAGCCGTTAGTGTCTGAATTCATACTGCGGCGTTTTATCAGGTTATCGATTAATCTGTTGAACAGCTCGTAGCCTTTTTCTGTGGGGGGAAGCTCAATCCTTGTGCCTTCTCCCTCAAATACTAACATTCCTTCAGTGTTGCCATGCTTCTGGTACACTGCCGATATTCTTTCATCTTCATCTGACTTTTCACGATGCGAAATCATATTTTCAGGCGTTACCCCTAAGAGCCGTGAAATTTCCACTATGCGTGTTCCTGTTGGTGCAGTCTCTCCTGCTTCCCATCGTCTTAACGTTGCAATTGACACTCCGAGTTTGTCGGCCAGTTCTATCTGGGTTAATCCTGCTTTCTTCCGGAGAATTCTTATATTAGATGCCAATGACATTTTTATTCACTCACTTACATAAAAGATTGAATATGCATAATTATAACTTTGAAAATATTTTTTCTGCAAGGCTAATAGAAACGTAAACCAAAAAAAATTTTTTTTAGTTTACAATTCAAATTAAGAATGATATATTTCACGGCATGAAGACTAAAACTATATTCAGGACAACAACGGTAACGAAATGGGACTTCAGTCAGGAAGATAACAGAAATACAAAGGATGAAATTTTAGACCTTCTTGAAGCCTCACGGGGAGAATTCATTTCAGGCGAATCAATTGCAGAACGTTTCAATGTAACGAGGGCAGCCATATGGAAAGTAATAGCCTCACTGCGCAATGACGGACATAAAATTAAAGCCGTTCCCAACAGAGGCTATATGCTTGAATCATTCATTGATGTCTTAACGGAAGAAGGAATAAAATCACACCTGAAAGAAGGCACAAAAGTTTCACGTGTAATATGCGTTGATGAAATTGATTCGACGAATAACTACGCGAAGACATTAGCCATGCATGGAAAAGCATTACACGGAACATTGATTGCGGCTAATCATCAGACATCAGGACGCGGCAGACATGGCCATAGTTTTGACTCGCCTGCGGGAACAGGTCTGTACATGTCATTGATACTCAGACCAAATATTGCAGCTTCGGAATTCCAGATGATAACGATAGCTGATGCTGTTGCTGTGTGCCTCGCTGTCGAAGAATTATATCCGGCCTCAAAAGGGAAAATAAAAATCAAATGGGTAAACGATATTTATTTTCATGATAAAAAGATTACTGGAATACTCACGGAGGCATTGACGAATTTTGAGAACGGCGAAATTGAAAGCGTCATAACAGGAATCGGGATAAACGTATCAACAAAGAAATTTGACGATAATGCTTCGGGTATTGCGGGCTCAATTCTTCAGAATGAAAACGAGTTCATTTTCGGACGCGATGAATTATGCGCACTCGTCGCAGATAATATCATTACATTCGCAGATAATCTTGATTCACCTGAATTAATTAATGCTTACCGTGAACGTTCGATGCTTATTGATGAAGATATAACGTACATGAAGAATGATACACAGTATACGGGCCATGTTGAACGCATTGATGACAGAGGCGGACTCGTGATTGTGAATGACAACGGAGAAATTGAAACGCTCAGATCCGGCGAAGTATTCATGATAAGGAAGGCGAATCAGTAAATGAAAATGAATCATACAAAAAATCTGGTACTCTGTGCATTATTTGCGGCATTAATTGCAATCGGAACTCACATAAAGATTCCGACTCCTTTGCTGCCTCTCACACTTCAGACTTTATTCGTTGTGCTCTCTGGTCTTGTACTCGGTCATAAATACGGGGCAATATCAGTATGCGTTTATGTGATTGCGGGATTAATCGGTCTTCCTGTTTTCACCGGCTCTGCTGCTAATCCTACTTTCGGATATATTATAGGCTTTATTCCGGGCTCATGTATTGCAGGTTTAATTGCTGAAAGATACAGGCCGTGCTTTAAGACATGGTTCACGGGAGCAGTTACCGGGATTGCGATAATATATGCGATAGGGATTCCGTATTATTATCTCGTGTCTAAATGGTATATCGGCAATGAATTAGGAGCAAAGACGCTTTTATTTTCATTCGTGTTAATGCCATTGCCCGGTGATATTGCGAAAAGTATTGCGGCAGGTCTTATTGTTCAGAGATTAAGCGTATTCTTTCCTGAGAGTTTTACATGGAAGAGATAAATATAAACCTCCCCTGCATTTAACAGAGGAGGCTTTTTATTTCACATAAAGACTTCTGCTGCTCCGTTCTCATCCCATTTAACGACACATTGCAACGGCTCTATAATCTGATCAGGATACATGACCGGCCACAAAGTATTATATTCATCGTTGAGGACATAGAAAGTGAATCTGTCTCTGTCCGAATTATCGAAATCCTCACGGAGTTCATGAACATCAATTTCACCGCGCGTTATGTCGGTTATATTGTCGAACATATTCCGCCATGTAAGTTTTTCACCGTCAGGCAGCATGTCTATTACGTCCTGCTTGATTCGTTCGACATATGGATCTGTTGGTCGCGGTTCAGGCAGTGCAGGAGGCGTTACAGGCTGTGCGGTCTGAGCTTCGGGTTCTGATTCGAGTTCGGGCTGTGAACGTGTAACTTCAGGCGGAACTTCAGCAGGTGCTTCAACGGGAGCAAATTCTTTCTTCAGCATTTCGGAATCACTTTCGATTTTCACATCGTCATAATTCACACTGTCTTCACCGATAACAGGAAGTGCTGTGTCATTAGCATCTGCAGAATCATT
>JAFPWQ010000104.1 GCA_017394925.1 Synergistaceae bacterium | reverse complement strand
GAATCACTTTCAATGTTAGGTTACGGATTAGATCCTACGATGATTATATTAATCCCTGCAGTGTTATTATCTATGTGGGCGCAGTCCCGTGTGCAGTCAACATTCAATCAGTACAGCAAGGTAGCCGCAAGAGGCAACGTTACAGCAGACAGTGTTGCAAGAATGCTCTTAACGCTCTACGGAATGTCGAACATGCCCATCAACCATGTATCCGGGAATCTCACGGATCATTATGACCCGCGCGGCAGAACCTTGAATCTCTCTGACGGTGTTTATGGGAACAGGAGCATAGCGTCAATCGGAGTAGCGGCTCATGAAGTCGGCCATGCAATTCAGCATCATGAATCATATGCGCCTCTGATACTCCGCAATAATATAGTTCCGGCCGTTAATGTATGTTCGAGTGCATCAATGCCGTTATTCTTTATCGGTCTTCTCATGGGCAACGGAATGCTCGTTAATCTTGGCATATTATTATTCTGCGGTGCATTAGCATTTCATCTCATTACTCTTCCCGTTGAGATAAACGCAAGCACAAGAGCATTAAATCTTCTTGAACAGACACATACGTTATCACCCGATGAGTTATCCGGCGCAAAGAAAGTTTTAACGGCGGCGGCATGGACATATATAGCTGCGGCTTTGATGTCATTATTACAGTTAATACGTTTAATCTTAATCAGCAGATCCTCAAGGAGAAATTAATTGCGGGGAATAGAAGCGGCAATAAAAATCTTAACGTCAGACGGAATCAATGCAGGCTCTTTTGCATCTGAATCTCTCAGAAAACTTGCAGACCGTGAACACATGAAAGCTCCTGATATAACTCTTGCGTCATCACTGATATATATCGTCATGAGGCGTAAAGAATTATGGCAGAACATCACGGACAGATTCATACGTGCGCACGAAAAACTTCCTGACAGTGTGTACATGAGCATGATAACGGGTACAGGAGGATTAACGGAGCTACGGCGATTCTCAAAGGGAGTATTAATCAACGGAATAGTTGAACATCTCAGAAAAAATAAATCGCTCGTGAAATATTCGGGACTCGTTAATGCTGTACTGCGTAAAGTTTCTGAAAATGGAGAGGCATTAGTGAATGAGTTTAAGCGTTCATCGTCAGTAAATGAACGTGCAATGTATGCAGGTATTCCTGTCTGGAATCTTCCGGCATGGTCAAAAACATGGAGCAGAGCAGAACTCTACGCACTGTTCGACATGATGAATCAGCCCACATACGCGGCATTGAGAATTTCACCGGGCATGACCGAAGATATGATGAATATGTTAAACGCGTCAGACATAAAAGCATATCCGTCTGACATATCATGTGCCTTAAGACTGAATCAAAGCATATTGCCTCAAAACGTACCCGGCTTTACTGAGGGAAAATGTACGGTGCAGTCAGAGAGTTCAATAATAACTGCGTCAATCGTGAAAAAATTTTATTCAGGTCATGGCCTGATTCTTGATATGTGTTCAGGAAGAGGAGTTAAAGCAGGGCAAATCTTGCAGGAAAATGTGAATGCGAATCTTGAGTGCTGGGAAATTTCAGAGAACAGAAGCAAAAGTGCAGAACGTGAACTTGAACGCCTGAATGTGATTGGCCGTGCGAATCTTAAAACAGGAGATGCATTGACGCTTGAGCCTGAGAAAATGCCTTCATTCGTTATGCTTGATGCTCCGTGTTCAGGGTCAGGCACATGGAACCGTAAGCCCGAATCAAAATGGCGTTTAGACTGGAAGAAATTTGACTCACTCGTAAGCACTCAGAAAAATTTGCTTGAACGTGCGCTTAATCTATGCGAACCCGGAGGCCATGTACTTTATATCACATGCAGCCTGTTAAAGCAGGAGAATGAAAACGTAATCGCTGAAGTCCTAGCGAAACATTCAGAGTGTACAGAGATTTCAACATTGATTGATGCAAAAGGAAACGCATTCAGAAAGGGTAAACCTTACGGGCTGTATATTCTGCCGTGTAACTCATGGCTTGACGGATTCTATTGCTCGTTAATCATGAAAAGATAAGGGGAGGAATTTAATTTTTATGGCAACGTTCCAAAAAGTGAAGGACCAAAATTTTGTTGAGTTATGCAAGACAAAAGACACAGAAGCAATTCTTGATGCTCTTAATTCAGGAGCCAATGCAGACGCAAGAGATAAAGACGGACTTAACGCATTATTTTTTCTTGCGGACACGGGAACGCCTGAACTCATAAGCGCATTAATCAAAGCCGGAGCAAATGTGAAGCTCAGAGCATATGACGGTAACACAGCGTTATTATGGGCGGCGAATTCAAACACAGCCGAAGTTGTGAAAGTATTCGTTGACGCAGGAGCAGATGTGAATGCAGTACGTTATGACGGAATAACGATCTTAATGTCGGCGGCAAGATGGAACACTCCCGAAGTTGTGAAAGTGGTTCTCAAAGCCGGAGCAAATGTGAACGCAAAAAATTCAAACGGACTGACGGCATTATTATATGCGGCAATCAATAATAAGAATCCCGGTGTAATCGATGCACTCATTGAAGGAGGAGCAGAAGACGTTTCAGACAATGAAGGCCGGACTGCATTAATACTTGCGGCACAATGGAACGTTCCCGAAGTTGTTGACGCACTCATAAACGCAGGAGCAGATGTGAAAGCAAAAGACAAATCCGGCAATACTGCATTAGATTACGCGTATGACAATGAGAAGCTGAAAGGGACATTAACGTTAGAGCGTCTTGAACGTTTAAGTATGGAGGCATAAGCATGATTAAACACAGAGGTGGAGTAGTGCTCTGGATTGTGTTCATGGCCGTAGGATTAATATTCACGTCAGGAGCAATAGCAGTGTATACGGTGTTCATGAAGCCCGAAAAGATTTCAAAAGTCCCTGAACTGACCGGCAAATCATTAATCGAAGCAGCAGCAGAATCCGAAAAACTTGGTCTTGTGATTCAAGTTGAGCCGGTTGCGTCAACAATGCCCGACGGAAGAGTGTTAGCCCAGTCTCCCGAAGCAGGAACGGATTTGCGAATGGGTCAGGTTATAGTTCTTCAGGTATCGAGGAGCGGAGAACTTCATGAAGTCCCGAATGTGAAAGGTCAGAGCCTCGCAGACGCACAAGCATTGATTCGTGAGAATGGCTTTGCACTAGGAGATGTGATAAAGATTCGCGAACCCGGAATTGAGCCCGGAATCGTAATCGCTCAAAGCCCGGCATCACCTGCAAACGTGAATGCAGGACGCAAAATTGATCTGCTCGTTCAGGACGGGGCAGCCTCAGACGGAAGCGTAACCGTTCCAGATGTGAACAGAATGACCGAATCAGAAGCTCGTAATGTGTTAGAGACCAGCGGCGTAAAAGTTCAGGCAGTCGATAAAGTATACAGTCCGTTATTGCCCGAAGGACTCGCGATTGAAACAAGACCGGCGGCAGGAAGCAAATTAAAATCCGGCGAGGGAGTTATTCTCAAACTTGCGACTCAGAGACGGCCTGCTGGATTCATGGACGGCAAATCAAATTCAAACGTCAGGCGCGTAACAACGAATGAAGAAAAGCCCAAACCAGAATCAAAACCGAACACTGCAAAGGCACCTGCACAGAATCAGAATCAGAATCAAATTAAACCTTCAAATAGAAACGTTACTGTCTCAGTCAAAGGTGAAGAAGACGTTTTCATCGGTGATGATTATGAAGATTTACTGAAGAATAATACGACGCAGTCAAAACCGCAGACATCTTCACGTGCAAATACACCGGCATCTTCACAGACAAGAACGCAGACAGCCTCACGCACAAATACATCAACGCCATCACAGCCTAAAGCACAGACGCAGACATCAGCACCATCACAATCGCAATCATCATCAGGAGGGAATAAGACCGCAAGAATACGTTATATAGTTCCTCCGCTTGCACAGCCCATGAATCTGCGAATCGAAGTTACAGATCCTTCAGGAAAGCGTACAGTCATGAACAGACAAGTTAAAAGCGGTGAGGGCATTAATACGAGTGCAGGCTATTCTAATGAGTGTGTAGTTACAATATATTTAGGCGGCGAGTCAGTATGGCAGGAAAGGTATAGATAAAATTATGACAAGAAATGTTTTGCTTGCTCCGTCTCTCTTGGGTGCTGACCCTCTTAATATTGCAGGCTCAATAGAATCACTTCACAATAATTTTGACTGGCTGCATCTGGACATAATGGACGGTCATTTTGTGAAAAATTTATCATTCGGTCCTGAATTCGCTCATGCATTACGGAAACGATTCCCAGATTCATTTATTGATACGCACCTTATGATTGATAAGCTTGATGTTATTCTCCCATTGTTTATTGACGCAGGAGTATCGAACATAACGATTCATGCAGAGACAGAATCACATTTGCTTCACGCCTCACTGAGCAGAATCAGGAATGCAGGCATTAAGGCAGGAATAGCATTATGTCCTCCAACACCCATAGCAAACATAAAGCCCGTGCTTGAACTTGCAGATTTGATTCTCGTTATGTCAGTTACGCCTGGATTCGGAGGTCAGAAATTCATTGAGAGTTCATTGAATAAAGTACGCGAGCTTGTGAGTCTTAGAGAGGCACATAAATATAATTACGTGATAGAGATTGACGGCGGAATAAATGAGAATAATATAACGTCAGCAGCACTTGCCGGATGTGATGTGATAGTGGCAGGCAGTGCGGTATTCAGAAATGACAGACCAGATGAATGTCTTTCACGGATGAAAGAAAACATAAAGGAGGCTGTGAGTAATTTTGACAGAGAGAGATGATGCGCTCAAAGAACTTGGGCGGCAGATAACAGAGAGGCGCGAGAGTATAGGCATGACTCTTGAGACAGTATTCGACAGAACAAAGATACGTCCTGAATACCTGCGCGGCATTGAAGAAGGAGATTATACGAATTTTCCCGAAATAGTTTACATCAAGGGTTTTGTCCGCACGTACCTAAAGCTAATCGGAGCTGAAGATATGCAGGATGAATTCATGACTCAGTTAGACAGGACGCAGGGAACAAAGAAGCAGGACTTTCATGAAATCAGAACAGAAAAGCAAAGCAGGAAAAAGAATAATATTCTTGGGAGCGGCTCAAATATTCCCAAAGGATTCAAACCCGCATCACATTTCTGGTTATTCCTTGTG
>JAFPWQ010000103.1 GCA_017394925.1 Synergistaceae bacterium | reverse complement strand
CGCCCATTATCGGCAGGTGGTCAGATGTTCCCGCACCTGATATGTACACGGGCGGTCAGGAAATGGTCTGGATTATGGATACGGTATGCAAGATGCTCGGACATTTTGAGCCTGCAATGCTCACAGGTAAGCCGATAGATTACTGGGGTGCACCGGGCAGAACTGAGGCAACCGGAAGAGGAGTATCGGCATGTGCATTCGAGATCATGAAGCAGAAAGGCTTAGACCCAACGAAGATGAAAGCAGCAGTTCAGGGGTTCGGCAACGTCGGAAGCTATACTGCAAAGATTCTCAATGATGCAGGCGTTACAATCGTGGCAATAAGCGATACGACAGGAACGTATTATAACCCGAAAGGAATTAATGTTGCGAAGGCATTTGAATACATGAACACAAATCCCGGCCACAGAGGAAGAAAGCTCACGGGATTTGAGAAGGAAGGCTGCGAGAAACTCGGACTTGATGATATTCTCTTTGTTGACTGCGATTTCTTATGCCCCTGTGCACTTCAGGGTGTAATCAATAAAGATACAGCACCGAAGATTAAAGCGAAATACATAATTGAAGGTGCAAACAGCCCTACGACGACAGACGCAGATAAAATTCTTGATGATGCAGGGATTATCGTTGTGCCGGATTTCTTAGCGAATGCAGGCGGCGTTATCGGATCATATTTTGAATGGGCGCAAAACCTTCAGGGCTGGACATGGTCAGAGGATACATACAACAAGAGGCTCGTTGAACTTATGACGAATAACTTCCTTAAAGTATGGCAGTATTCACACGATAAGAAGGTCAGCATGAGACGTGCGGCATATATCGCGGCAATTAAGAGAGTTGCAGACATCGTTGAACTTCGCGGTGTATATCTGTAAACGCAAATTACTTTTTCACACAGAAAAATTTTTCACGATTTTGTTTTAGCCTCCCTTCCACACGGGGAGGTTTTTGCATTTCTGAAGCACTAAGTGAAATATTCAGCGGGTTATCTCTTCATGAAAGAAATAGTTCACGACAACAGGAGGAGCGTTAAACTCACGCGTCATAGAGTCATCGTTTCTGACATAAGGCAGTGAATGCTCATCTGTGAACTGGCGAATCAGTTCATCAAGTTCATACCAGTATGTTCTTTCTCTGCATGAATATATTTCATGATAAAGTGAATCTAGTTCAGGATGCTTTTCATGTATCCAGTCAAGAATGCGTTTTCTGTACTCACCTCTGAGATTCAGATTCTCAAGCCATACAAGATTGCAGATATTCATTGCCCGTTCTATTATCGCGGGAACATCTGTAATGCCCGGAAATATCGGTGATATGAAGCATGTTGTGCGTATACCTGCATCATGAAAAGCCTTCATTGCCGAAAGCCTTCTCTCTATGCTGACAGCGTTATCCATCTCTGAACGGAATTCTTCATCAAGAGTGTTTATGCTCCATGATACTCGCGCATTCGGAAATGTTTTTATGAGATCAATATCCCTCAGTACGAGATCTGACTTCGTAGCTATGCTGAGTCTTGCTCCGCTTCCCTGCAACTGTTCAAGCAAATATCTTGTGCGTTTATGAATTTCTTCTGCGGGCTGATACGGATCAGTTACGGAACTCAGAAATATTTCTTTGCCTGAGTATTTTTCCGTGTGCTTTATGCATGGCCATGTCTTTACGTCAACAAAGCTGCCCCATTCATCCTGATGATTTGTGAATCTCTTCATGAATGACGCATAACAGTATTTGCACGCATGAGCACAGCCCGTATACGGATTAGCAGAGTAATCTGACACAGGAAGATTTGACTTTGTTAATATGGATTTTGCAGAAATTATATTTATATTCAATCAGGATAGTCTCCCGAAAAGACTTCAACAGCCGGACCAGTCATAAAGCACCTGTTGTTATCATCGACACGAATCTTCAAATCCCCGCCCCTGAGATGCACAGTAACGTTTTGATTGCGTTCTAATCTTCCTGAGACTACACCGGCAAATACACTAGCTGTTGCACCTGTCCCACACGCAAATGTTTCTCCTGATCCGCGTTCGTATACCCTCATGTTAATTTCTCTGCGTGAGATTATCTTTATGAATTCGCTGTTAGTCCTGTTCGGGAATCTTTCATGCGTCTCAAAATAAACGCCTTCTGACGCAAACTTTGAATCAGGCCATGAATGTATGCCATTAAGAATTAAATTCTCGTCAAGAAAATATACTGCGTGGTTATTTCCTACGTCTATTCCGATAAACTTTAAATCCATATCATGAACGTGAATATTTTCTGGTATCTCACTGGTTACGCTGCCGATCCCCATGTCAACACATACATGTGAAACTTTGCCATTATCGCCTAATGTGAGTTCAAGCTCATACAGTCCCGCAGGCGTATTTATTCTGAGAGTCTTTTTATCCGCAGGAACGAGACCGTGATCGTATACGTATTTGGCTACGCACCTGATGCCGTTTCCGCACATTGTACCCGGTGAGCCGTCAGCATTGTATAACTGCATGAAAGCGTCTGCATTTTCACACGGAAGAATGAGAATCAAACCGTCAGAACCGATTCCAAAATGACGGTCTGATATTTTTATTGCAAGTTCTTCGGGAGA
The DNA here is from genome assembly GCA_017394925.1 of Synergistaceae bacterium. Classification (GTDB taxonomy): domain Bacteria; phylum Synergistota; class Synergistia; order Synergistales; family Aminobacteriaceae; genus JAFUXM01. The sequence continues at coordinate 5,111 of JAFPWQ010000103.1, read as the reverse complement.
TTCTATTTTTTCGTTGAAGCAGTTCACGTAGATATAATCATTTCCGCAGCCCTGCATCTTTGTGAATTTCATTTTTGCTCATCACTCCTTTATGCATTCTTGAGTATTAACGCATTATATAACGCCCTGATTGAACGTTCATAATCTTCATCATCGACTCCGAGAATTATATTCAGGTCATCAGAACCCTGATCTATCATTTTCACTTTCACACCAGCGTTTGCAAGTGCGTTAAAGACTTTTGCGAATACTCCTTTGACCGTCCCCATGCCCTGACCGATTACGGATATTAATGACATGTTAGTTTTCACTTCTACGTTTTCGGGATTAAGTTCGCGTTTTATCTCGCTGATTATCTCACTGCGCCTCAGGTCAAATAACGGGTTCTTAAGCACAAGGGATACTATATCGATTCCAGACAGGCAATGTTCACACGCAATGTTATATCTCGCAAATATATTGAATAATTTTGCCGCAAACGGAGCTTCTTTATTGAGCTTGTATTTCTCAATCTGAAGAACTCTGAATCCTCTTTTGCCCGCAACACATACGAACATGTTTTCTCTCGCAAAATCTTCGGGCAGTTCCGGAAGTATGAGCGTGCCTTTGTCGTTAATATTATTCGTGTCCCGGATATTTACGGGAATTCCGGCTCTGTTTATTGGGAAAACTGAGTCTTCGTTCAGGACAGTGAAACCCATATAGCTAAGTTCATGAAGCTCTTTGTACGTGATATTCTCAACTGCCTTCGGAGAATCTATTATAGACGGGTCTGCACTGAAAATTTCGGCCTTATCTGTCCATTTCTCATAGAGATCTGCGTTTAATGCACGGGCTATTATCGAGGCTGTTGTGTCTGAACCTCCGCGCGTGAAGGTCTTTATGCTTCCGTTGGGCATTATCCCGTAAAAACCGGGTATTACTGCATGTTCCAGAGGCTTTAAGATTCTTGAGGCCGTTGAAAATGTCTTAAGCTCATTGAGTGAGCCGTCATTGTTGAAAAATATCATATCAGAGGCATCTATGAATTTCCAGCCTAATACTTTGGCCATTATCTTAGCCGTGATGAATTCTCCCCTGCTTGCTATGAAGTCGCTGCTTCTGCCGAGCATTAAATTTTTCTGAAGTTCTTTTATCTCCGCGCTGACATTAAAATCAATTCCAAGCTCAGAAACTATTTCGTCAAAGCGCAGGTGAATCGCGTTCAGCATGTCCTGATAATTTTCCCTGTTCGTGAATCTCGAATGGCACATATAAAGCATGTCCGTGATTTTTATATCATCGTCTGTGCGTTCTCCTGGTGATGATGTTACGACATAACGCCTTGCCGGATCCATGCTGATGATTGAAGCTGTCTTCTGTATATGTGAGGCATCCGCTAATGAGCTGCCCCCGAATTTAGCTACTATGGTCTGATACATACATATCATCTTTCTTTCGCTGTGAATTATTGTTTACTTGTCAAAAAATTGGGAATATGTGAGGGATTATAGCACGTCATAACAAAAATACCCTCCCGAAAAATTCAGGAAGGTATATATTTTTTCAATCTGTCATTGCGTCATACAGAGCCCGAATCGCTTTCTCGTAATCTCCTTCGTCAACTCCGACAATGATATTCAATTCATCTGAGCCCTGATCTATCATTCGGATATTTATTCCTGCGTCAGCCAATGCTTTGAATAACTTTGCGGCTGTTCCTTTAGTGCTTATCATTCCTTCACCGACAACAGCAATTGCCGCGAGATTCTTTTCAATCGTAATGTAATCAGGATTCAGTTCATTCTTGATTGAACGTAATATATCTTCACGTTTTGATTCAAACATGGCCGAATTCACGACAACTGAAATAGTATCTATACCAGTCGGGCAATGTTCAAACGGTACTCCGTTATCCGAAAATATATATAACAGCCTTGCACCGAATCCAGATTCGCCGTTCATCATGGACTTCTCAACACGTATTGACGTAAAGCCCTTTCTGCCTGCAATACCTGTTACTGCACTGCGCTTAATGTCCTTCGGGAGTGATGCGGCTATCATTGTGCCGTTATCGTCAGGTGAATTCGTGTTGCGTATATTAATGGGAATTCCTGCCTTGCGGACGGGGAAAACTGCATCTTCATGTAAGACACTCGCGCCCATGTATGAAAGTTCGCGTAACTCAGTGTAGGTTATATTTTCGATTACTTTCGGGGATTTCACGATTCGGGGGTCTGCTGACAACATGCCGGATACATCTGTCCAGTTCTCATATAAATCTGCATTCACCGAACGCGCTATTATTGAGCCGGTTACGTCTGAGCCTCCGCGTGAAAATGTCTTAATGCTGCCGTCTGGGAGTGAACCATAGAAGCCGGGTATGACTGCATGTTCAAGTGCAAGCAATCTCTCTCCTGCCTTCGTGAATGTCTTAGACTCATCAAGAACGCCTTTATCCGTGAAGAAAATTATCTCTGACGCATCAACGAAAGGCCAGCCTAAGAATTTTGCGATTATCTTTGAGTTGATATATTCACCTCTGCTTGCTGGATAATCAGATGAAACGCCTGCAATAATATTTTTCTCAATGGCTTTAATCTCTGAATCAATATCGAATTCAATTCCCAGTTCATGAATAATATCTGCATAACGTTCTGATATGCGCTTCAGTGTAACCGAAAAATCTTTGCCGTCTTCGTTCTGCTTATGGCATGTGTAAAGCATATCCGTAATCTTAATATCATCCGAAAATCTTTTGCCCGGTGCCGATGCGATTACATATCTTCGTTCGGGATTAGATTTGATGATTGCGGCGACTTTTTTGATCTGCGATGCGTCTGCTAATGATGTTCCGCCGAATTTAGCGGTTATGATTCGATTCAAGTTATATCAGTCTTCTTTCTTGTTGTATTGCGTTACAGCCGCAGCATGAAGAGCTGAAGCCGTGATGATTGCGTCAGGTTCGGGGAGAAATTTATCGCTGTGCAAAGGGTACTCACTGCCTGCACCGATATGATAGAAGCATCCTGTTCTGGCCATGATGAAATATCCGAAGTCCTCGCTGATGAATAAAGGCTTGTCTATCACATGAACTTTATCATCTCCGAAAGTCTTACGCGCTGTAGATTCGATTAATGCGGTTATCCTGTCGTTGTCATTCACGATTCCGGGACATGAGTCAGTGATTATGCATTCACACGTTGCTTTGAAGTCAGCCGAAATTCTTTCACATATCTCTTTGAGTTCACTGCACATTCTGGAACGCTCATTGACTCCGAACGTGCGGACTATGCCGTAAAACTCACATGTACCTGCAAGAATGTTATTTGCTGTGCCTGCGTGAATCATTCCTACACTGACAACGCCGCCTGAAATCTTTAATATTTCTGGGATTATGTGAGCAGATACTTCAATCGAGTCAATGCCCTTATCACGCTGAGCACCGTGCGCGCTCTTCCCGTGAATTATTACTTTGAACGTTGCCGATGCCGCGTAGAAATTCCCGTAACGTATTCCGACATGGCCTGCGGGTAATGCAGGGTCAACATGACAGCCGAATACTGCATCGATACCTTCAAGACAGCCTTCATGAATCATTCTGTCAGCACCGCCGTCTCCTTCTTCGTTGGGCTGAAAGAAGAAAGATACAGAACCGCATAAATCGTTCTCGTGTGCTTTGAGTAACATGGCCGCACCTAATGCCCCCGTGATATGAACATCATGACCGCATGCGTGCATCATTCCGGGATTCTGACTCGCGAAATCACAGCCGGTATTCTCGTTCACTGGCAATGCGTCAATGTCAGCTCTCACTGCCGAATGTCTGCCGGGCTTTTTGCCTTCAATGCGCGCGACTATTCCAGTATCGAGTACACGGTGATACGTTATGCCTGATTCATCAAGATACTTCGCGATTAATGCCGATGTCTTAAACTCTTTATCGCCAATTTCGGGTATCCTGTGAAAACTTTTGCGTATCTCTATGAGCTTGTCTCTTAATGCGTTTGCTTCATTCAGAAAGTTTACGGCCATGCTTATATTCTCCTCAGTGATTGCTCAAATACAGTCTTTAATATCATACTTATATTCTCCTCAATGACTGTTCAAGCGCGGTCTTCAATGTCGTGTTAGCGTCCTTATCCTTGATGACTCTTGCCGGGCAGCCTGCAACAACTTTTCCGGGTTCAACATCTTCAATCACGACAGCACCGGCAGCAACTACTGCGTTAGCTCCAATGTGAACGCCTTCAATGACGACAGCATTAGCACCGATAAGCACTCCGTCATCAACGACAACGGGCTTTGCGCTTGCTGGTTCAATTACGCCTGCGAGAACAGCACCGGCTCCGACATGGCAGTTCTTACCGACAGTTGCGCGTCCTCCGAGTACTGCGTTCATGTCTATCATTGTGCCTTCTCCGATTATTGCCCCGATATTAATCACTGCACCCATCATGATGACTGCGTTATTCCCGATTGAAACGTTATCGCGGATTATTGCGCCTGGTTCGATTCTTGCGGGAATGTCTTTGAGGTCTAATAATGGGATTGCACTGTTGCGAGATGAGTTCTCGATGACTATATCAGCAATTTTTGACTCATTAGCTTTGATTACAGGTTCAAGCTCTGACCAGTCGCCGAAAATGATTTTATCGCCAGATCCGAATACTTTCGTGTTAGTGCCGGAAAAATCAATCTCTTCGCGTTCCTTCAGAAATATTTTTACGGGCGTAACTTTCTTTGCGTCTGCGATGAATTGAATTATCTCTCTTGCGTCCATGATATTAACCCTTCAGAAAGTCCTTCATGTCATAAAAACCTGCTGACTGTTTTATGAGCCATCTTGCCGCCGATAATGCACCCTTTGCGAATAATGCTCTGTTCTTTGCGTCATGTCTGAGCGTGATAGTCTCAAGTCCGTTCGAGAAAATTATCTCGTGAGTGCCTACTTCACTGCCGTATCTCAGTGAGTGAATGCCAATCTCATTTTCTGGCCTTTTTCCGTCTTCGTGCCTGCCGATATTGAATGTTGATTCTGGTCTTGCTTCCTGAATCCGTTTTGCGAGCATTAAGGCTGTTCCGCTTGGGACATCGAGCTTCTGGTTGTGATGTGCTTCGATCATCTCAAT
>JAFPWQ010000011.1 GCA_017394925.1 Synergistaceae bacterium | reverse complement strand
GTACATTCTTTGCTTCAATCGCCTTAACCTGTTTCAATTCATCCGTGTAGTATCTTGCATCAAGCCACTTCACTAACAGGCCGTTATCATACGCTTCAAGAATATCTTCAACCGAAAAATTATTGCGAAGGTCTTCAAGGTTACGAATATATTCGCCATGAAAATCCATGTTAAATTTTATTTTCATAATGAAAGCGTCTCCTCATGTTTCGTCTGGAATGTTTGATATTATACCAAGCTCAAAGCTCATGGAATTCAGGAATCATTTTCTCGAATGTGCAGAAATATTTGAATCCCAAATCACGCAGAATATCTCTTGCCTCATTCATGTGTGCATAAAGATAATCAGGTGTATGCGCATCACTTCCCAGAGTTAAAATCTCTCCGCCTAAATCATGATACAGCTTCAGAATTTCACGGCATGGCTGAGTGTCTTTGAGTCCGTAACGCCAGCTCGATGTATTAAGTTCGATTCCTTTGTTATCATTTATTGCCTGCGTTAATATCTCCGTTACTATGTCTTTCACCTTCGCAAAGGGATATGCGCCTCTCTTATCATAACGCACCATTAAATCGAGATGTGCAAGAACGGAATAATCATGAAAATTCTTCATCACATTCAATAATTCTTCGTAATAGCCCTTGTTGTATTCATCCTGAGTCTTGCCTCTCTGATATTCACCTGACCATAAATCTTTATCGTCAATCTGATGAATGCTCAGCAAAATAAAATCAATCTCATCACGCCAGCTTTCAAAGAGCGTTTCAAATTTCCTGACTGTATGCGTCTGAACTCCGAACTCAAAACCTGCTTTGATTTTTATCCTGCCGTCAAATTTTTTTCTCATTTCTTCAAGCTCACGGAAATAATTTGATTTTTCACTCGCTGATTCAGAATCATAAGAGAGATAATCAACGTGTTCAGTGAAACATAACTCATCAAGCCCAAGTTTAACCGCGCGTTTAATCTGAAATTCCATCGGCGTACTGCTGTCATGACTATAATATGAATGAAGATGATAATCGCACTTCAATTTATTTTGCCTCCCTGAACTTTAGAGCAAATATTCTGCGTAAGCTCTGATTGATTCTTTCTTCACTGATCCGGCCTGTCCTAACTGCATTCAATAATGCCTCGAACGCCTGAATGTAATTATACGGGACAAGAAGAAGGTCATTCCCTGCCTCTATTGCCTTAACACATGCTTCACCGGAAGGCCATGTATTATTGATTGCGCCCATTTCAAGAGAGTCGGTTATGATTACTCCGTTATAGCCAAGTTCACCGCGAAGTTTTTCGGTCAGAATTTCATATGAAAGTGTTGCAGGTACATCTTCAGAGATTATATTTTTGAGTGTTATGTGAGCAGGCATAATTACATCAGTTAAATCAATATTATCGATGAAGGGAATCAATTCGGCCTGCATAAGCTCATCCCATGTCTTATATACTGCAACATAACCCGTATGCGTATCACTTGTAGTGTCGCCGTGTCCGGGAAAATGCTTTATCGTTCCCATTACGCCCTGAGCATGAAGTCCTTCAAGGAATGCGCTCACCATTCGTGAGACTAAATCAGGGTCTGAACCAAAAGCGCGGTCGCCTATCACTATATTATCGGGATTAGTGTTAATGTCGGCAACGGGCGCAAAATCCAGATTGAAGCCGTAATCCTTGAGATAACCGCCGATTGTGTATGCTGCATCATAAGCATTCTGGGTATCTCCTGTTTCACCGATTGACTGCATACTGCCTATTCTGGGAATGTCAAAACTCTCTGCTTTGTTTCCAAGTCTCGCCACTCTTCCGCCTTCTTCATCTATGCACATAAACGGCTCAATATCACATGCATTCTTCAAATCAGCTGTGAACTTCTTCAACTGTTCAGGCGATTTTATATTCTGCGCAAAGAGTGCAAAACCTCCAACGGGATATTTCTTCAGGGTCTCACGCATGACTGAATTAACTTCCGTGTCAGCAGATGTACGTGTGTAGTGAATAGCATCAATGCTCATGACAGTATTGAGATGTTCAGGTCTGATTACCAGTAACTGAGCTATTTTTTCTTCAAGTGTCATGGCCTGAATCATTCTCTCGTTTTCATCGCGCAGTCCTGATAATGAATTTGAATTTGAACCTCCGCAGCCTCCTGATGAAACTACTGCGAACAATACGAACAATAATAATATCTTGACGTTAAATTTCATGTGTCTAAATCCTTTCGTAAAAAATACACCCCCCGTTTTAACGAGAGGTGCAGAGTTTCTTTTTGCCTTAATGAATCAGGTTATGCCATTCCTTAATTGATTTCAATGACGGCAAATTTGTTCCTTTTGCCTTGACCATCATTATGCCCTCAATCGCAGCACTGGCCGCCGCAATTGTCGTAACATACGGGATATTTGCCTTCACAGCACCGCGCCTTAAATCACTGCCTATTCTTGTGAATGCTTTTTCACGCGGAGTATTCACGATCATCTGGACATCACCGTTAATGATTCTGTCGATTGCATTCGGTCTTCCTGAGCCGATATTCTCGCATTCAACGCCGGAATTCTTCAGGGCTTCGTATGTTCCTTCGGTAGCTATAATCTTAAAGCCTGCATAAACGAATCTCTGCGCAACAGGAACAATAGCTTTCTTGTCCGAATCACTCACAGCAATTAAGACTGTTCCGCTTAACGGCAATTTTGAGTTCGCTGCTTCTTCTGCCTTGAAGAATGCTTCTCCTGCCTCAACAGAAAGACCAAGAACTTCACCCGTAGATCTCATCTCAGGACCTAATACGGGGTCAACTTCCTGGAACATGTTGAACGGGAACACAGCTTCTTTCACTCCCCAGTAAGGAATGATTCTCTCATGAAGTGATTGAAGGGGGGAAGGCTGATTTGTTAGTTTGCTCATAATTGCTCCGACAGCTAACGGCACCATTTGAATCCCGCAGACTTTCGACACTAACGGAACTGTGCGCGAGGCTCTCGGATTTGCTTCAAGAACAAAAACTTTTCCGTTTTCGATTGCGTACTGGATATTCATTAAGCCGGTTACATGCATGGCCTCCGCAATTTTTCTCGTGTAATCTTTTATCGTGTCTAACGCTTCGGGTGATATATGCCTTGAAGGAATGATACACGCAGAATCTCCCGAATGAATTCCGGCAAGCTCTATGTGTTCCATGACCGCAGGAACGTATGCATGAACGCCATCACATATTGCATCAGCTTCACATTCGAGAGCATGATTCAGAAATCTGTCTATCAATATGGGTCTGTCAGGGGTAACACCTACAGCGGCATTCACATAATTTTCGAGACTCGCATCATCATACACTATTTCCATTCCGCGACCGCCGAGAACATATGACGGTCTGACCATGACGGGATAGCCGATTCTATTTGCTATTTCGTGTGCGTCTTTGAGTGTAGCCGCCATTCCTGATTCGGGCATGGGTATATTCAGATCGTCCATGACGGCCTTAAACCGGCCTCTGTCCTCTGCAAGGTCAATTATTTCCGGCGATGTTCCTAATATCTTTACGCCGTTTCTTTCAAGCTCTGACGCAAGATTTAACGGTGTCTGTCCTCCGAACTGTGCGATAACTCCTTCGGGCTTCTCTTCGTTGTAGATGCTCAACACGTCCTCAAGCGTCAAAGGCTCAAAATATAATTTGTCGGAAGTGTCATAATCCGTTGAGACAGTCTCAGGGTTACAGTTGATGATTATAGTCTCAAAGCCGAGTTTCTTTAACGAATTTGCAGCATGTACACAGCAGTAATCGAATTCGATTCCCTGACCGATTCGATTCGGACCGCCTCCGAGTATTAAGACTTTTCGTTTGTTCGAGACTATATTATTGCTCTGCTTCCTGTTGTACGTTGAGTAATAATATGCGCCTTTATCCGTTCCGCTTACGTGTATTTCGTGCCACGTCTGAACGATTCCGATTTTCTCTCTGTGAGTGCGTATTTCATCTTCGGGAATGCCTAACAGCATGGCCAAATATCTGTCGGAGAATCCATCGCGCTTTGACTGTGCAAGTAATTCATCAGGAAGATTTTCGCCTCTGCATTTCAGGATTGCTTCTTCTTCGTCAACGAGTTCTTTCATCTGCTCAAGAAAATACGCTTTTATCTTCGTGAG
>JAFPWQ010000102.1 GCA_017394925.1 Synergistaceae bacterium | reverse complement strand
GCCTCTGTTGATGAAAGCATCATCATTGCCGAAAGAATTCCGATTACCACGATGACGATCAACAGTTCCACCAGTGTGAAACCCTTACGCTTAATATTTTTCATTTGTGTTTACCTCCGTAAATATTTTACTGAAAAATCTTCTCCTAATGCCAACATTGCGCCACAGAAAAATTTTTTCCCGTACAAATATCGCCCCTTTCTCCCACTCCCTTAAGACCTGCGATATTATACCAGCAAAATAGCCTACTGGGGGGGGGGGGTAATTTTACGTATACGTAATTATGATAACTGCACGATTGCAGATGTTACTGGCGCAAAAATCGATACTGCTATTACTGCAATAATTCCTCCAACGAAGACTATCATAACAGGCTCAAGAAGTGATACCGTAGCTTTGACCTGTTCATCGAGTTCCTGATCGTACCATGTCGCAACACGTTCAAGCATTGCATCAAGGTGTCCTGTTTCCTCGCCGATTCTCATCATCTGTGAGACCAGAACGGGGAATATTCCTGCATTTTTGGCCGCGTCTCCGAGTGATACTCCGCGTACTATGCTTGTACGTAACTCCGTGTAACCGTCCTTCACTGCCTCGTTGCCGGCGGTCTCTTCTGCCATTTCGATACCGCGCACTATGGGAACTCCGGCCGCTGTCAGTGCTGAAAGTGTACGGCTTGATCTCGCCATTGATGCCTTCAGGAGCAAATCTTTCATTATCGGAATCTTCAGCTTGATCCTGTCCATTGTGCCTTTAGTGTGCTTGTTCTTGTTCAGCAGATGAATCCCGAAAAATATTCCGAAAACGATTAACGCGATTATGTACCAGTTCTGAGAGAACCAGTTGCCTATTGCGAATAATACAAGTGTTACTTCGGGCAGTTCAATTTCGAGAGTTGCAAAGACCTCTTCAAATTTCGGCACAAGAAACATGAAGAAAAATATCACGATCGCAACCGCAAAGAACATTACGAATCCGGGATAGAACAATGCACTTCTGATTTTGCTTCTGAGCTGTTCCTGTTTCTCAAGCAACACTGCTGACTGTTCGAGTGCCTGACCAAGCAAGCCGCCCTCTTCGCCTGCCTCAACAAGTGAGACTAACAGAGCGTTGAATGCCTTCTGCTGACTCATGGCCTGACTTAAGGGTACTCCTCTGTCGATTCTGCTTCTTATGTCATATAGTGATGTCTTTAGTGCGTGATTCTTTTCTGATTCTGCGATTACGCTTATGGCTGTTGAAAGTCCCAGACCGGCATTTTCCATTGTTGCAAGCTGACGGAAAAATACCATGAGATTCTTTAACGGAACTCTGCCGCCGCTCAGCACTGCACCGAGATCTACGTTCATGATGTCGCGCCACGACTTTTTGCCGCCGCTCTTCGATGATCCTGAATCTGAACGTGAACTCTTTGCTGAACGTGATGACTGTGCATTGAGATTGATTACGATCATGCCCCGTCCGCGCAGTGCCTCTAAAGCCTGTTTCTGCTCGTCTGCTTCTATGTAGCCTTCTACTATCTCTCCATCAGAAGCTCTTGCACGATATTTGAAGTTCAATCAGTCTCAACTCTCTTCACAAAAAATTTATACCAATAACTTTTCTGCACGAAATTATTATAACTAAATCTAAAAATTTTACAAGTTACGTACGGCAAATCTATATGTTAGTTGACATTACGCGTTCAATTTCTGCCTGATCGTATGCATAATCTCTTGCTGTACTCTTTGAGATTCTGCCGTCTCTGAACCAGCGCACTAAATCCTGTTCCATTGTATGCATTCCGAAATTCATTCCCGTGAGCATTGCATTACGTATACTGCTCGTTTTGCCTTCACGAATGCTGGCACGTATTGCAGGTGTCGTGATTAAAATTTCGGTTGCGCAGACTCGTCCCTTTACGCCCTGTGTGGGAATCAATTGCTGTGAACATATGCCCAGTAATGTGTACGCGAGCTGTAGCCTGATTTGATTCTGCTGGTGAGGAGGGAAGACATCAACGATTCTTTCGATTGACTGTGAAGCGTCCTGAGTGTGCAATGTCCCGAAGACTAAATGCCCTGTTTCTGCCGCAGTGATTGCCGCCGATATTGTCTCAAGGTCTCTCATTTCGCCTATCATTATGACATCGGGGTCTTGTCTTAACACATGCCTTATGCCTGACGCAAAATTTTCTGTGTCATGTCCGATCTCGCGCTGATGTATTACTGACATTGCCGGTGTGTGAATGTATTCGATCGGGTCTTCAATCGTAACGATATGAGCCTTCCTGTTGTGATTTATCTCACCGATTATTGCCGCTAACGTTGAACTCTTTCCGTGTCCTGTCGGGCCGGTTGCAAGAAACAGACCACGATGTTTCTGGGACATTGTTTTGAGTATCGCCGGAAGTCCAAGCTCATCGATTGAACGAATCACTGAGGGTACAAGCCTGAAGGTTAAAGACACTCCGCGCATTTCCCTGTATGCACTGCCTCTGAATCTCTGAGGGCCGTACGTGTACGCAAAATCTAAATCGCCGGTCTTCATGAATCGTTCAAGCTGAGACGGAGCAAGAATCTCACTGATGAAACGTTCAAGGTCTTCACGCGTGAAAACTCCGTGCTGCTCAACGTAATTCAGATCGCCGTGAACACGCAATGCACCGTATGTACCTGAGCTTAAATGAATATCACTCGCACCGTCTGAAATTGCCTGCTGAATTAATGCCTCTAATGCCGGACTGCTAAACTGTTGCACTTAATATCTCCTCCATTGATGTATAACCTGAAAGTGCCGCATTTATTCCTGCCTGACGCAATGACTTCATGCCGTATTTTACTGCTGCTTCTCTGAGTTCAAGATGATCCGCACCCTTCAGAATCATTTCGCGCAAATCATCGTTAAGCACCATAATCTCGTATATGCCTCTTCTGCCCTTGTAGCCATTTCTGCAATGCTGACAGCCTATTGCCCTGAATGCGTGAGATCCCTGAGGAATTCCGAGATTCTCGCATGTCTTAGCGTCAATTTCGTATTCTTCTTTGCAGTGAGGACATAAACACCTCACGAGCCTTTGAGCTACGACTCCTGACAGAGATGCCGATAACAGGAACGGAGCTATGCCCATGTCGATGATACGTGTAGCCGCGCTTGGTGCATCGTTCGTGTGGAGTGATGACAGAACAAAATGACCCGTTAATGCCGAACGTATTGCGATCTGTGCAGTCTCACCGTCTCGAATCTCTCCGATCATGATTTTATCGGGGTCCTGTCGCAATATCGAACGCAGAGCCGCCGCAAATGTTAATCCGGCTTTCTCATTCACGTTTACCTGATTGATTCCGGGAATATAAAACTCTACGGGGTCTTCAACGGTGATTATGTTGATGTCGGGCTGACTGATTTTTTTCAGCATTGAGTACAGAGTTGTAGATTTTCCTGATCCTGTAGGGCCTGTAGCGAGCATTATTCCCCAGGGAGTTTTGCAGAACTCTTCAATATGCTTCATGTCGTCTTCATCGAGTCCGAGTTTCTCAAGCTCAACGAATGAGTTATCACGGTCAAGAACTCTGAGAACGACTTTCTCGCCGCTCATTGTGGGAAGTGAACTCACACGCAAATCGATATGTCTTCCGTCTATGCTCGTGAGAATTCTTCCGTCCTGAGGTTTACGTTTTTCTGCGATGTCCATTCCAGACATGATTTTGATTCGTGACACGACTGACGGGTGAAGGCTTGCGGGATACTCAAAGTGAATGTAGAGAGCTCCGTCAACGCGGTAACGAATTCTGCCCATCTGCTCGTATGCTTCAACGTGAATATCTGAGGCGTTCTC
>JAFPWQ010000101.1 GCA_017394925.1 Synergistaceae bacterium | reverse complement strand
TGGGAATGTATGCTCTGCGGAAAAACTTTTTACTCAATCGGCAAGGATAATCTCAACATAAAACGCTGGGACGAACAACCAAGATATATTTACAGCCTCAAGGGCAAGCGTTCAATCGAAAAGTGCAGTGCAAGAGGTTATCATGGCCATGTGTTTAAAGAAAAATCAGAAGGGTCAATAAGCTCATATGATCTCGCGAATCCCAGCATACTCGAAAAAATTTACTGGACAGCTGAAAGTTAAGATTGAAGGCTAATATCATGAATCAGAATCGTACATGCGTAAACTGCGGTGCTCCTCTTGAGGCCGGAGCGGAAAAATGCCCGTACTGCGGAACTGTAACGCCTTACGGAGAATCAATGCTTGAGGAGAAGAAAATACATCAGCGTGAACAGGAACGTAAACGAATGCTTGAGAACTTGCCTAAAATAAAATTCGTGTCTCTGCCTTTTATGATTCTCGTGTATATCTTCACGTTCTTTGGCTATGCTCCGTACTGGTACGCAACCCGAATAAAAACGCTTAACTCTCTTGAATCAGAGTCAAAATTACCGAAATGGGCAATCGCTGTTTATGCTCTGCTCTGGTGCGTAATGGTGATAGTTCCGGGAAGTGAAAGCGATATAGGCATAAGTGAATCTCTCAGTCAGCAGATATTCAATGTCTCAATGGGACTCTCTATGATGATTTCAGTATGGCTTGCATTCATCACGCGCAATATTCTTCAGGCTCACGCGTCAAATTACATTGAGGGGAACGTTGCAGTTCAGACGATAGCCGCATCAGGGACAATGTTAGTTCTTTTTGGGCCGCTGTACTTGCAGACACAAATAAACAGAATGCTCAAAATGGAATTGCTTGCACCTAAGATTTGATTTAGTGATGTGAATGAATGAATGAGGGACGGTATTATCGCCGCCCCTTTTTTTGTTGTCTATGCTAAATGCTTCTGCAATGATTTTCTCACTGCGCCGACTCCTTTAAGCTGTTCTCTCACAAGCTCCTCAATCTTTGCGCCTAATCCAACGTCATAGAGATTAACCCCGAAGATATTCTTATTGCTGAGAATTGGCTTTAACTTATCGCCGAGTGATTCAGGTTTTCCGAATTCGACTCCTGCGAGTAATTTCTGCATCTCGTGATTCAGGGGATCAGGTGAAAGCTCAAAATCTTTTCCGTTGTCGTCCTTCGCGAAGAGATAACGTACCCATCCTGCAATCGCTAAAGGAATGCCGATGAGTTTATCAGCATTGCCGTAACGTGATACATGCGCTTTAATCGTCTCGCCGAACCTGAACGCTAAACCCTGCGAAATGTCCGTAGCTATTCTTGCGCTCGTGTCGCCTAAATACGGATTTGGGAATCTCACAGTCATACACTCTTCAAGAAATTTTTCGGGTGATATGATTTTAGGATCTTCGACAACAGGCAGACCTTCATCATAGCCGACCTTGTGCGCGAGTTTTGCGAGTTCAGGGTCATGCATTCCGTCTGCGAATAACACATAGCCAAGCATAATATCGTATGTGCATAAGGCTGAGTGAATCGGATTCAGACATGCAGTAACTTTCATGCGTTCGGACATATTAACCGTCCTGCGGTCAGTGAGATACATTCCGGCTTCTTCAAGCGGCGGCCTTCCGTTTGGGAATGAATCTTCAACTACGAGATAGCCGGGTGCTTCTGCGTTCACGAACGGAGCTATGTATGTCCTCTTTGACGTTACGAGAATATTCATGTCCTCGATTCCTGATTCAGAAAGTGATTTCGCAACGTCTTCGCTCGGTCTCGGTGTTATCTTGTCTATCATCGTCCATGCAAAGCTGACTCGTGATTCATCGCTGACGTAATCAACGAATTCTTGAGGCACAAAATTTTTCTTCTGCCATTCACGCGACATCTCGATAACGCTCTCTCGCAATTTTTTCCCGTTCTGTGATACGTTATCCATTGAGACAAGCGCAAGAGGATATGCACCCGATTTGAATCGCTCATACATCATTGCGGCCACAACTGCCATTGCTCCCGTTGATTTATCCGGCCCGTTGTCTATGTCTGACTGAACGAACCCGAAATATTTCCCGTCCGAACCATGAAGCGCATAGCCTTTTTCAGTTATCGTGAATGATACGAGCTGTAATTCTTTGTTCGTGAAAATCTCTTTGAGCCTCGACCATTCAGCTTGATTCGATGAACGCGCTTTGACTGCCTCAGTTAATGACCCAAGAATGCGTTTGTCCGTCTTGCCGTCCTCATGAAGAGTTACGGATAAAACCAGATTGTCGAACGGTGCATATATTTTATCTACAACGTCATAGTCGAACGTCTCAACACACGTAATGCCCCTGTCCATTTTGCCCTCAGAGATTAATTTATCCGCAATGCCCCCGATGAATATCCTGAATATATTCCCGATTCCGAAGTGAACCCATAAAGGATTTTTGCGTGTACGTTCTGCGAGTGCTTTTACATCATATGAAGGGAGAACTACGCCTGCATTCTTCCAGCCTTCAGAATCTTTTAATCCCTCATAGCTTAGACGCATTAGTCTTTCTCCTCAGGGTCAACATCAACGATAACTTTCATCGTAGTCTCGCGGTTATTGTCAATGAATTCATATGCCTTCTGGAAGTCCTCAAATGCAAAGTGTGCGGACTGTAACGGCTTCAGCTGAATTTTTCCATCTTTTACGAATCTAATCGCGTCAACAAAATCTTCATGTCTGTACATCATTGACGTGTTCAGGTCTAATTCTGAGTCATTGAGCTTCGCGAGATCAACGTTTGCTTTCTTTCCGAACACTGCAACAAGAATAATCGTACTTCCTTTGCGTGCGTTCTGAATCGCCTGATCCATAGTTATGTCTGTTCCGGCACATTCATAAATCACGTCAGCTTTGTCAGGTCCGAATGCCTCGATTAATTTCGCGGCGTAATCTTCCTTCATCGTGTTCACAGCAAAATCTGCTCCGAGTGATTTCGCGAGTTCCAGACGTTTATCTGAAATGTCCGTTGCGAAGACCTGCGAAGCTCCCAGTGCCTTTAATGACTGCACAAGAAGAATCCCAATCGGACCGCACCCAAGCACTACAGCCTTTGCGCCTTTGACATCAGGGAATCTCTTTGCCGCATGAACTGTAACTGCAAGAGGTTCAAGCATTGCACCCTCTGAGAATGTCATGCTGTCGGGAATGAGTGTTACTTTGCTCGAATCAACCGCAAAATATTCACTGGCTGT
>JAFPWQ010000100.1 GCA_017394925.1 Synergistaceae bacterium | reverse complement strand
TATATTGCGTTCCAGATTTCATTTTGAGTCTTAAGGTGAAGGATTTCGATTTCATTCGGAAGTTTCGTTTGATTCAGAATCACAAGTGCGTTTTCATTTTCATCAAGTGATACCGTTTCGTATTTCATTATGTCGTTCATGAATTAAAATCTCCGTGTGTGATTTATTTCGTGAGATTATAGCATTTGACATTACCATAAATTTTGGTATGATAATTCGCGTTTTGCTTTTGGGTGGTTAGTTCAGAGGTAGAACGCTTCCTTGACACGGAAGAGGTCAGAAGTTCGATTCTTCTATCACCCACCAATGTTTTTTAAGGTAATTGTCCTAATCAAAAAGAAAAATAACAGCCTCAGGGAATTAAAACCTTGAGGCTTTTTTCATGCGCATAAATTAAAGCAGCCTGTTCTGTCTGTTCGGTGAAGCTGATACTACATTCGGATTTGCTCTTAGTGCCTCTGCTAATTCTTCAGATGTTTTTGAATCAGACACAAAGAATACGAATATATTCCCGTCCTTATTTGCCAGCGATAACGAATCAAATACCCCCATTACTTTCGCATTTTCTGACTCTGCAATTGCCTCGATATATCTGCGAATCTTTCCGTCTTTGAGGCTTTCTTCCGTGAGAGTCATTCCTGCGGGTGTTCTTAGTACAGCGAGAACTTCACCTTTTGGATTATCTGCCTCTGTTGATGACAGCACCATAAATATTAAAACGAATATAACGATTATCTTTAACATTTTCATGATTATATTTCTCCTTTTGATTATGAAGTTCACGTATTATATATCGGCTGTATATCTGCATAAAAAAAATCCCCCTGCCCAAATGACAAGGGGAAAAAATAATTGCGCTTTAACGTTTTCTGAATATCACCATGCATAACGGAATCAATAATGCCATACCTGACGATAAAGCATTACAGCCTCCTCCGCCTGATGAGCCCGGCTTTTGTGATTCAGAGCTGCTTACTGCCGAAATCACCGGCGCATATGTTTTGCCTGCCTCAAGCCATGCTGAAATATTCACGATATGATTCTGATTCACAGAGACAATCTCTTCCCCGTCCGAATCATAGAACACTGCAATACTATCTTCATCTTCAATAGCATCACCTGTTCTCGTGAACGGGTGCCACACAAGCGAATATCCTGCAGGAACATCGGAAGAGAGATTTATGTTCGCGAACACGTCATAGCTGATGAATGAATACATGCCCGAAGTATCAACAATAATTTCAGGAAGTATTGCTGCTATCATGCCTTTCTCACTCGCAATCACATTCATTTCACCGGCTGTAATATCTGCAATTCCTCTTTCAGTTCCGATTTCGATTGCTGGTGAAGGAGTCGGTGTCGGTGTAGGTGTCGGTGAAGGGTCAATGTCTCCGCTCTTTTCAGGGCCAGGCGTAACCGTCTCTGCTATTTCAATAATGAATGTCTTCATGTCATATCCTGCTGCATTCATGGCCATGACATTGAATGTATATACACCTGCTTTAACCGGCGTTCCGTAAATTACTCCGTTTGACGAGAGCATTAAACCGTCAGGCAAATCACCCTCAATGACTCCCCAGTAAACTGTCTCTGATGAATCAGTTCTTAGAGTCTGATTATCATATGGAACATTCACTTTGCCGTTGGGAAGTCCTGATGTCTGTATCACGGGAACAGAACGTACTATCAGGCTGTAATTTCTGGTATTCTTTACGTTAATGTTGCCTGGTAAATAGCCCTTAATGCTTATGCTGAACATGCCCGCTTCTGTCGGAATTCCCGTAAGACTTCCTGATTCAGAAAGCGCAAGACCGGGTATATCACCGCTGATGTCCCATGAGAGCGATGCATTATTGAACGTATCAAGTTTTACGTCATATGACCTGCCTTTAATTGCATCAGGAAGCAGATTCGTAGTTATGTATACAGGTTCAACAACACTCAAAAGAATATTCAGTGAGTCCCGGCCAAAATCATTGGAGACTAAAATATCAAATTCATACATTCCTGTTTTTGACGGCACACCCTCAAGATTTACTGTGTTTTCCCCGTACCTGAAATACATTCCCTCAGGTATATCTCCGCTTATATTGAACGATAACGGCCTGCTACCAAAAGGATAGAAATTCTTTGTCATATAAAGACCCCTCTGAATTATTGTCGGTCTCTCAATTATCGGCCTGTCCATAGAAATGGGCAGTACATCCGGTTTCTTCTCAAGGAATTCAGGTGCTTTGTTCTCAACACTCAGAACATAATCCCTGCTCCCAATGCCGTATTCATTCATGGCCATTATACGGACATCAAAACTCCCGGCTTCTTCAGGAGTTCCCGTAATAATGATAGTCTTATCGTTAATTTTCTCAAATGTCATACCCTTTGGAAGTCCGGTAACATCCCATGAGCTTATTGTCTCAGACTCCGCTGATACTCTACAGCCTATAGGCGAAGTACTTATAAGCGACGCTAATACATCAAAGAGCGTCTGCACACCGTACGGCATTCTGTTAACCGCCGTTGTGAGTT
>JAFPWQ010000099.1 GCA_017394925.1 Synergistaceae bacterium | reverse complement strand
GCAGGCGGATACATGGCCACAGCGATAAATGATTTCATTCAGGGAATAATCATGCTTGCGGGAATCATTGCAGTGATAATTGCGGTCATTTCATCAAGGGGAGGACTGAATAACGCGCTTGCAGGTCTTGCGGCAATTTCAGATACACATGCAACAAATGCACTCGCAAAATCACCCGGAATATTCGCATCATTCTTCGGGCCTGATCCGTTAAATTTAATGTTTGTGGTTATCTTAACGAGTTTAGGCACGTGGGGATTGCCTCAAATGGTGCAGAAGTTCTACGCAATCAAGAATGAGAGCGACATCACAAAAGGTACAGTTATATCTACAGTGTTTGCTCTGGTTGTAGCTGGAGGCTGTTATTTTCTCGGCGGATTCGGGAGATTATTCACATCACAGTTAGACCCTTCCGGCACTGGAATCCCCGTTGAAGGTTATGACTCAGTTATCCCCGTCATGCTCTCAAATCTGCCTGATATACTGCTCGGTGTTGTCGTGATTCTCGTTTTATCGGCTTCAATGTCTACACTGTCATCTCTTGTGCTTGCATCAAGTTCAACATTGACGCTTGATTTACTCAAAGGCCATGTGATAAAAGATATGGACGAGCAAAAGCAAGTTTTCATCATGCGAATCTTAATCGTAATCTTCATTATTATATCCGTCATTCTTGCATTGATTCAGTACAGCTCAAACGTAACATTCATAGCTCAGTTAATGGGCGTGTCATGGGGAGCATTAGCCGGAGCATTCCTCGCACCATTCATGTATAGTCTTTACTGGAAGGGAGTCAGCAAACTTTCATGCTGGGTCAATTTCATATTCTCAAGTGTGGTCATGACCGCAAATATTTTCATTCGTCCTGACTTCCCCGAAATATTACGTTCACCGATTAACGCAGGAGCTTTCTGTATGCTAGCAGGGTTTATCATTGTGCCTGTGATAAGCGTAATCACACCGAAGCCGGATAAAGCATTCATTGAAGATGCGTTCTCATGCTACACAAGGACAGTAACGATAAGGCAGTCCAAAGCACTCGGCGATGACTGATATTGTCGATATTCACACTCACACATTCCCCGATAAAAAGCGGCACGTGCAATTGCGGCATTAAAGGCGAAGAGCCATACGCCTGCATTCACGGACGGAACAGTAAGCGCACTCATGAACTCAATGCGTGAGGCTAAAATATCATGTTCTGTCATTCAGCCTGTAGCCACGAGTCCGAGTCAGGTTATTCACATTAACGATTCTGCGATAAATATAAATTCGCGATTCAAATCATCCGGAATAATTTCATTCGGAGCGATGCACCCAGAACTTGAAGATTATGACTCAGAACTCAGGCGAATATCTAAATCCGGCATTAAGGGAATCAAACTGCACCCAGTGTATCAGAACATGCCCGTTGATGATGCAAGATACATACGGATTCTCGAATGTGCCGGCAAATATGACTTATGGGTAATGATTCATGCAGGTTATGACATCGGCTATCCCGGAAATGAAAACGCAATGCCTGAAAAGATTCTGCGTGCAATGAAATCGTCAGGCAATGAGAGAGTCATACTTGCACACATGGGAGGCTGGCGGTGCTGGCATAAATCACTTGAGCTCTTTGCAGACACACACGCATATATCGACACGGCATTTTCTCTTGGCTCATTCACTCCGAACAATGACGGCTATTATTCGCGTTCTGAAGAGTGCATGATGTTATGTGCAGATGAATTCGTAAAAATGATTCATGCATTCGGAGCTGAACGTGTGCTTTTCGGAAGTGATTCACCGTGGGCATCTCAAACTGAGAGTGTTATGGCATTAAGTGCATTGCCGTTAAGTGAGAGTGAAAAAAGAAAAATATTTTATGAGAATGCGCGTTCAATTTTGAGATTAAATGAGTGAGTATATGAATTGACAAAAAATTATCGCGGTGTAGAATGTCTATTGCAATTCTGCGTGTATTACTTAGTTTTATGTTTTTACAGATTTTTCATCATTATAATTTTCCGAAAGGAGTGCTTTGTTTTTATGAAAAAAGTTTTTGCGCTATTCATGGTCAGTGCATTACTTGCGTTTGCAGGCAGTGCATTCGCAGCTGATCCTGTTATAACGGCTTCTCCTTCGTCAGTAACCATTCTGCCGGGAGCGTCAGCAACTGTAGCCTTAAGTGCAACGAACCCTAACGGCGGAACACTTGGTGCTTTCAGTGTTACAGGAGGAACAGCATCAGCATGGGCATCAGTCAGCGGTTCAGCATTAACTATTACTGCCCCTGCAACAGCAACACAGGGAGGAAGTTATACAGTAACAGTAAGTGTAACAGAGACATACACCGAATCTGATACTGCAGGCCACGCTTCATCAAGGACAGCAACAGGGACAGCTACAATCAATGTAACCGTAGGATTTCTCCCGCCGCTGCCGGTGATCTCGCCGAGAACTGCAAGCGTAACTGTAGCACCTGGTCTGACTGTAACAAGGACAGTATCAGCAGTATCAAGTCAGGGCGGAACTCTTACTTATGAGATAGTTTCTGGTCCTGAATGGGCAACATTAAGCGGAACTACAATCACCTTTGCACCTCCTGCAGGCGTAACCGGGTCATTCACGCTCGTAGTCCGGGTAACAGAGACAGCAAGAGACGGCCAGACGGGAACAGACTTTGCAACGTTCAATATCGGAGTAGGTTATCTTGGTACGCTTGTTCCCAGAATTGCAGCAAGCCCGGCAAGCGTAACGGCAACAGCAGGACAGCCAGTAGCAACGATGGTAACACTCACAGGAACGGCAACAGCAGGAGCAGAAAATTCAACTCTGGCATTCAGCAAAGTTGACGGTCCCACATGGGCAATAATGTTACCGACAGGAGCAGTAGCTGTTCAGCCTTCCGCAACTACAGAGGAGGGAAACTATGTGCTCACAGTCAGAGTTACTGAGAGGGCACCAGGCTGGACAACAGGAATGGCAGATATTGATATACCCATTAACGTACAGGCTCCTCCATTCACAACGCCAGGTATCGCTTTAAGTCTTCAGCAGATTACGATGACACGCGGCGCAGGGTCTGTAACGGCTTCAGTAACGGGTACTGCAGGACAGGGCGGAACACTTGAGTACGCAATCTCTGCCCCTTCATGGGTAACCATGGCAATGAATGGGAATACAGGCACGCTTACGTTGAATCCTGATGCAACTGTAGAACCCAAAACCTACTCAGCGACAGTAACAGTAACTGAGACGGCAGCAGGCTACAGAGCAGGATCAGCCAAAGCGGCAATCACTATCGTAGTAGTGAAACCGATTCCTCCGACACCGGCACCGACAATCACAGCAAGCACATATGCCGTGAACATGACAGCCGGAGATGCAGCCCAGACAGTAACAGTAACAGGAACTGCAAGTCAGGGCGGAACTCTTGCATACGAGAAAGTTTCAGGACCTGCATGGGCAACACTGAGCGGAACAACATTAACTGTTGCACCCGGTGTTGATGTATTAGCAGGTGCGTATCCTGTCGTGATCAGAGTTACAGAGACAACCGGCGCAGGAACTGAAGACATGCTGACAGGTTCAGCAAAAACTAACGATATTGTCATAACGGTTGCACGCAATGAAAGTTCAACTGTTCCTGAGCAGACAGAAGAAGAAAAAGCACAGGTACAGGAAATAGCCGGCGTTGAGACTGAAGCAGAGGAAACAGAGACAGAGGAGCACGAGGAAGAAGTTTCATATGAGACTACAACTGAAGGAACAACATTCACTCTTCCTGAAGATGTATCCGCTAATACTGATGAACTTGCAGACAACGCAACCAAGGATATAAGCGAGGCTATGCAGAATATGGGCTTCTCACAGGAAGATGCTGCACAGACACAAGAGAACGTCAACAATACACTCGATAATCCGGCAACACTTGCGGAATTTGGCTCCCGTCTTGCTATAAGCGGCAGTTCTTCAAGCAACGTAAGAGCTGACAAAGCTTCTCTCAGAGTGAGTACGCCCACAGGTAATGAGATGCAGAAAGCCAATAAGTTCCTTGCCGGAAAAGCCCAGGATGCAGGCTCAGGCAGCACCAATTTGACATCTGCCGGAGCGTTCCCCAAAACGAACCATCCGACGGGCGGATATGCGGATTTCCAGCACAAATTTGCAGAAGCTTTATATAACACTGCAATTATATTCTTCAGAAATCCAGTAGGTACAACTGGAGCTACAACTGGCGGCAACAGGTTAAGAAACAACGGTGTCATGGCGGCCGGAAGAGTTATAGCGGCGGCAGAGGACAACGGCAACGAGGCAGTCTTCCTTAACAGCAACGGAGATGTCGTAGATCTTGTTCCTGGTAATGATGATCCGAGCGGAGCACTTCCAGGCGTTGTTACAATCGTAACGTTCCTTGAACCTAATGTTGAGTATGAACCTGTCATTGCAGTTTCAGTTGCTGATCTTCCACAGGAAGTTCAGGAGAAGGTAAAAGAAGATACAGTTGAAATAACCGTTACGACAACGGCAACGAGCAAATTCACGGCACAGAAGAACTCATTCTTCACGACAATGGTCGACTGGAATCTTATCAGCTCTACGGTATATACGAACGAACTGCAGTATTTCAGAATCAGCGATGACACGGGCGGCAGAATCAACCATGTAGTTGTCGGTGAGGACTGGACGAGAACTGATACAGAATGCAACGCAATGGTAGCTAACGAGGGCTATGATCTTACCAGAGTTGTGAGACTTCCTGCTCTTGACGGCACTAAGGAAGTAGAAGATCATGTTTACGTTGTGGCTGTGAACTTTGACATTACCGATGCGAACAGGGAAAAGATTCTTGCCAGCGCGAATAACGGCGAATTTGTGTTCTATCCTGACGGTCCTTTGGGTAATACCGCAACAGCACGCGTAATGAAGGCTGTAGAAGCTGATGGTGATATACCTGCACACCTTGAGACACTGACGGTTGATGAGTTCAAGAGTTCCGGAGTAACTACGGGCTATCTTGCATTCTGGATTCCTGCGGGTACGGAGCTCACCAGACCTATGCTTACGGTGAAACTTGAGAAAACTAAAGTTACCCCTGAACCGGGACCTGGACCTGAGCCGGGACCTGAGTCTGATGATTTCTACATAACGCCGTCAGCAAGGTATGTAACAGTTGCACTCAATAACACTGAGATAGTAACGTACACTGCGGCTAACGCAACGGGTGATGTAACGTATTCGATCAGTCCTTCAGCCGACTGGGTAGCACTTACGACAGTCGATAACGAAGCGACAGTTACAATTCTTCCGACAGACAGCGCGCTTATTGCATCATCACCGAATGTTTTCACTGTAACGGCAGTTGATGCGGCTGGCAATACGGACTCAGAAAGCTTGAGCATCACTGTAACGAGACAGTCCAGCGTACCGGGCAGTTCAGGCGGCGGCGGATGTTCAGCAGGGTTCTCAGCAATGGCACTTGCAGTACTTGGTGCATTCATTGCAAGACGCAAAAAGTAAAGACAGTAATATACGCAGTAAAATAAACGCAGATTGATTTTATCCTCCTTTGTCCGAGTGTGGGCAAGGGGGGATATTTTTATGAGCTATAATCTATTCGGAGGTGCTTAATCTTGAATTACTATCTTTGTTTCGACGCAGGCACTCAGAGCGTGAAAGTCGCAGTTTATGATGCACATGGCAGACAAGCCGCCGTAAATGTGAATCCTACTACGCTGTATTATCCCAATACCGGCTGGGTTCAAATGGACGTGAAAGAATATTATGCGCTTGCACTCAAAGGAATGAAATCATGCGCTGAACAGTTAAAGGCTAAAGGCATTGATACTCATTCAGTCCGGGCAATTATGGGAGACGGAATAATCTGCGGCATTGCGGGCATAAACGAAGACGGAATAGCAATCACGCCGTATATCAATTATCTTGACTCACGGACACAGGAAGACGCTGAAGAATTAGCCTCAATGAATCTAAATATATGGGCGAATGAAACAGGTAATCCTGAACCGTTATGCTTGTTCCCTGCTTTACATGCGCGATGGCTGTTAAAGAATTCCCCGAATGCAAAAGAGATTCGCAAATTCATTCACAATGCACCGTATATCTTAATGCGACTCGCAGGACTCAAAGCAGAAGACGCTTTTATAGACTGGGGCGCAATGTCGGGCTGGGGACTCGGCTATGACGTGAAAGCTAAAGCGTGGTCAGATGAACAGCTTGATATTCTCGGAATCGATAAAGGACTCATGCCGGTGATAAAGAGACCGTATGACATAATCGGCAAATTATCACGTGAAGCATCAGAATATACCGGGCTTCCTGAAGGCATTGCGGTATGTGCGGGTGCAGGAGACACAATGCAGTCATTGCTTGCGTGCGGAGTTTATGAACCCGGTCATGCGGTTGATGTTGCCGGAACGTGTTCGATGTTCTGCATTTCAACTAACGGGATAATTCCGGGTCTCAGCGGAAAAGGCAGCGGCTTAATCTTCAATTCCGGGACTTTTCCCGACACATATTTTTACTGGGGATTCGTGCGCACAGGAGGACTCGCGTTACGCTGGTTCAGGGATAACATATGCAACAAGGCCGGTGATGATTCATATTATGATTTTCTTAGTGAAGGCGCGAAAAAAATTCCGGCAGGCTCTGAGGGCGTAAGATTTCTGCCTTATCTCACGGGAGGCCAAAAGGGATTCGAGAATGTTCACGGGTGCTTTATGAACATGGGAATGAATACGAATCAGTTCGTGTTATGGCGTTCAGTGCTTGAGGCTATTGCAGGCGAATATTCAGAAATAGCTGACAGGTGCAGGGCATCAGGTACACCCGTTGACCGAATAATCATCACGGAGGGCGGCAGTAAATCCCCGTTATGGAATCAGATTAAGGCCGACATGATTCAGGCTGAGACTCT
>JAFPWQ010000098.1 GCA_017394925.1 Synergistaceae bacterium | reverse complement strand
TGGAGAAGCATTCAGTCTCGCGTTTAGTCGGAGCACCTCCCGGATATGTTGGTTATGATGAAGGCGGACAATTAACTGAGGCGGTGAGGCGCAGACCTTACAGTGTTATCTTATTCGATGAGATAGAGAAGGCGCATCCTGATGTCTTCAATATATTATTGCAGGTACTTGATGACGGAAGGATAACGGACTCGCATGGCCGTGTTGTTGACTTCAAGAATACGATTATCATCATGACGAGCAACATAGGCTCACAGCTTTTGATTGAAGGCAGTGTTGACGGAATAATCCCTGTAAGCACACGTGAAGAAGTTATGCAGTCATTGAGAAATTCATTCAGGCCGGAATTCTTAAACCGCGTTGATGATATAGTCTTCTTCAAGCCGTTGACGCATGACGAAGTGAAAGACATTGTGAAGATATTAATTTCGCATTTGCAGGAGAGACTCGCGGACCGTCAGATTGAGCTTAATTTTTCGGATGAGGCTTTAGCGTTCATTGCTGAGGCAGGCTATGATGCAGTGTATGGTGCGAGACCATTGAAGAGATACATCACGCATAATGTCGAAACGAAACTTGCGCGTGCGATGATTGCCGGCGGAATTCGGGAGCATACACACGTAAAAGTTGATGTGAAATCGGGAAATCTTGTTTTCTCGTTCATTTAGTCCAACAACAAAAAGAGGGAAAGCATCTGTAATATGCTCTCCCTCGAAATTCTCATTTACTGCCCAAAAGTGTTAACATCAACTCTCCTGCGGCAGTTCAATATCACCATTTTCCAGAGCTTTACGAAACTGTTCAACAAGACCTTGTGTCAGTTTATCCTCGTGGTAATAGTCAAGCACAAAATCACGGTAACTTATACCGTCTATGAGTACATCGCTGTTTTTGGTCAACAGCCAGTTACCATTTCCTCCTCCTAGTTCCGTAATTTTCCATTCTTTTCCATACTTCCTGCGGATTTCACTTTCCTTGCCCTGTATTCTCTTTTCCTGACTCTTAATGTAACGTATATCCACTACAGCCACTCCTTTTTCAAATCATTTCGTGTAACTTTTTCGAATATTCATCAAAAATTTGATGCTGTATTCTGGCTGCCTCGCATGTAATTTGAGGTACATCAAAGATGCTTCCTGTCTCACTTTCATTAGAATTTCGGCTGATGCACATAAGACAATACTTTTTATCCTTACAGCTAAGGCATTTCTTAAAGTCTTTCAATCGCAGCTGTCTCAATAAATTTATTGCCGGTGAACTAGTCCATATCTCTTGCAATGATGATTCATTGATATTTCCGCAAATATATTTCTGCCACCCTGCACAAGGATATACATTGCCGTTTGAAACCATGCATATTGTAGACAATGCCACACCGCAAATATTTTCATCAGGGTCAGTTGTTTCTGATGACAGCCTGCTTCGATAATTACGGCTTTTGATATTTGACTGAATAGTTACATCATTTTGTACTATCTTTTCAAGTACCGATTTGATTTCTTCCTTTGTTAAGCGGTGTTCGAGATTACCGACAGAGCGATCACTTCTCGCCATGATAATATAATCAAGAATTACCGCACACTTATGCTCATGTCCCCATAATATTACTTCCTGAAATGTTGACTGATTTTGTTTCATTACAGGACAATTGATTTGAACTGCAATATTATTATCAATCAGCCGGAGAATATTATTTTTTGTCCTGGAAAAAGAGCCCTCAACTGTGGTAATAGCGTCGTGTATCTCAGGATTCATTGAATACAGAGACACATTAACACAAGAAGTGTGCCTGTATTTTAATGCGCTTAATATTTCGTCATTCAATAATGTAAGGTTTGAAAGTACAGTAACATTGAAATCCAGGTCTTTGGCATACCGCAGAAATTCACAGAAATTAGGGTGCAGCATTGGCTCTCCGCCGGAAAAAACAATGTTCATGACTCCCATATCCTTGCACTGATTGAGAACTTTTATCATCAGGTCATGATCAATATCGGCATTTTTGCATTTGTGAGGTATGTAACAGTGAACACAACGCTCATTGCATTTACTCGTTAATTCTATGTGAAAAGTGAATAAAAACGGATGCTTCTTTGAGTATTCAATCAGAAATTTTTCAGATGATGTATCAGCAATATAGCCATCTCTGTATGCGTGTTCACCTTTGAGAGTGGAATAATCAAAACAGGAAACAGTCGTATCATGTAATTCATTGCCAACGTTTATAAAATCATCGGCAAAAAGCATCTCATAAAAAGAAACAGCATCTTCTGTAAGTTCACTCTCATTAACGTCGTCAAAACTCTCCATTAACGATTTTACAATGTCATTAATAGATGTTGGTGAATACTGAAGTTTACTGAGAAAGACGGCTGCACTCGAATCCACAATCTTATCTGTACCGGCAAGCGGCCTTGAAATGTAACCAATATCACCGTAAGTCCTGACATAACAATCAGACTTTAAAGAATAGTATCTCATGTTAAGCTAATCCGCCGAATAAAAATGCTCACAGCCACAAAATATTATTGACCGTGAGCATTTGACATTTCGACTATAACTGTCGGCAATGCAGACAATTAGCTATACCACCCTTACAGCCCAAACTGAAAGGGGCATGATCTTTACTTGAAAGCAACACGACGGGCTTCTGATACTTTACGCGGGAAACTTCGACTCTTCTTTCTTCCATACTGAGTACTCCTTCTTTCTTCCATACTGAGTACTCCTTCTTTCTTCCATACTGAAACGAGTACCCAGACAGATACATATTAAATTTGTGGCGGTCCCAGCGGGATTCGAACCCGCGTCGCAGCCTTGAAAGGGCTGTGTCCTAGGCCTCTGGACGATGGGACCATTCTGGACTGTTCTGTACTGGTGAATCGCGGGGGACTTGAACCCCCGACACCCGGATTAAAAGTCCGGTGCTCTACCGACTGAGCTAGCGATTCGTAATTCAATCTCAATCAATCTGCAAAGCAACGAGGGGTATTATATTATCATGCCTCAAAAAATGCAAATTATTTTTAATCTGCATGTTATGATTATCACAAAAAATTTTTTCATAAGGAATGATAATCATGTTCAGAAAAGCAGAAAGACGAAAGGCAAAATTACGTCTTGCACTCACAGGCCCGGCAGGTTCAGGCAAAACA
Source organism: Synergistaceae bacterium (assembly GCA_017394925.1). Classification (GTDB taxonomy): domain Bacteria; phylum Synergistota; class Synergistia; order Synergistales; family Aminobacteriaceae; genus JAFUXM01. The sequence continues at coordinate 5,519 of JAFPWQ010000098.1, read as the reverse complement.
TACGGTGCATTACTCATTGCGCAGGGGCTCGGCGGAAAAATAGCAATGATTGACACGGAGAACGGCTCGGGTGATATTTACGCTGACACATGCGATTATGATATTGAGACATTAACAGCTCCGTATTCAATTCAGAAATATCTTGAGGCAATTCACGAGGCAGAAGCAGCCGGTTATGACGTTCTCATAATCGATTCACTTTCTCATGCATGGAGCGGTCAGGGAGGTCTGCTTGATATGCATACACAGATGATGAATAACGCGAAGGGCGGTAATAGTTATACAGTATGGGGAAAAATTACGCCCTGGCAGAACAGGCTTATTGAAACGATGTTAAGTTCAAACTGTCATATTATCGCGACAATGAGAAGCAAGACTGACTATGCTATGTTCCAGAATGAAAGAGGCAAAACTGAAATAAAGAAGGTTGGACTTGCACCAGTTCAGCGCGACGGTATGGATTACGAGTTCACGATTGTATTTGATCTAAGCATGGATCATATTGTAACGGTCTCAAAGGACAGGACAAGTTTATTTGATAAGCAGGTATTCGAGATTACGCCGGAAACCGGGAAAACACTTCGTGAATGGTTAGACTCAGGAGCAGAAAGAGAACCAGATGCAAATGATATTCGCACAGCAATCAACAGATTATACCGCGGCTATCTTGAAGTTTTCGGCAATGATTCAGCAAGTGCACAGGCGGCCATGCAGGAAATAACAGACGGAAGAGCTTCGCGCGAATGGAATCAGGAAGACATGAAAAATCTCTCGAATGATTTAGCTTTGAGAATGCAGAAAAAAGGCGTAATGGACGAAATGAATATTGATGTCGTTTCGTGAGACTGTGTGAAAAAAAAATGAGCCGGATTTTTATTCACGTCCGGCCCTCGTGATTATTCTGATTCTAGTTCAGATTCAGATTCGTATTCTGTGCTGCGCTTGATTCTGATTCGTCTTGCGGGAATCATGTTCATATTCTCTTCGTCTTCATGATTCTCTTTATTCTCTTCAAGATTGCCGTGCGTCTCTGGTTCAACTGGTCTGAATATGTTATCATGACTTTGAATTTCTTTATGTGAATCGTCCATGTGAAGCAAAGTATCATTAGCCGGTTTTGTCCGTAAGCGTTTATATATATCATCAATGACTTCTGACGCAGCATTGGAATTTTTCTTTTCCTGTTCTGCCGGGACACTTTTACGTTCCGGGTCTGCATTCGTACCTTTCATTCTCAGAAGGACATAGCAGTATGTTATATGCGCCTCAGATGAATCAACTGAAGGAACATAACCGAGATCAGGATTGTAATCATAATCTAATTCAGTCTGTGCGAATTCAACATAATAGTGCCTGTAATCAGGAGTCAGCTTTATCATTACGGGCTTATCCGAACGAGTTCTTAGTGTATCCTTCAGAACTGCATTGCCGTTGCTGTCCAGAATTCTCAGTGAATAAACACCTTCACCGCCCCACGTGATTAATGCTAAGTCTTCACCCTTAGTGATAATATCTACAGGCTCATCGGGATTAAGCAGTGCATTCCTTCCCGAAGGAATACTCCCGAACATAACGGGCTGTGCTGACCATTCATAATCCAGAACTGTTATTGATGATGCCGCTGATGTATCACTCACTGAATAATCATCGGTCTGAATGTAAACGTAATCATTACCGCCGGATAAATTAATCACATTGCCGAGTACTATATGTGCAGGTTCACCGTCAGCATAAGCACAGGACGCAAGCATAAATATAAACGCGGATATGCATAATATTTTCTTCATGTTAATCATGGCCTCCCGTGAATTATTTGCGTCTCTTTCTTGACGGAGCTTTTCTCACAGGTTCTTTATTCCCCTTTGCGTTAAGCCTCGTGAGATATTCTTCTGACATTGCTTTGAAGTCCGACTCTTTCAGGTCATACATGGAAGTTATGTTGTGATCCCTGAGATAATTTTCTGCAATGGAACGGGCTATACTGAAATCATTGGGGTCTTTTCTCGCATACCCCATCATTGTATCACTTATCTGCTTTTCACTAAGTTTTCTGGTAATATCGTCAGGGCTTGCTATGTTATGCTGTTTCATCACTGACCAGACGAGAATTTGATTCTTGGCCATGTTAAGCGCGTCATCTTTTGCCTTCGGTGAACCTGCATATGTTCTTTTTTCACGTCCTGCTTCCATTCTGAGCTGAACGTAACAGTATTCGGATTTTTGTGCTTTTATTCCGTTGCCCATAGGAATCGAAAACGGTCCTATGCCTATACTGGGAGTATGACTGTAGAGCGTTCTCTTAGCTTCAAATGAGACGTAAAATGTCTTAGGCATCGAATCAAGTTCAAACACGTATTCTTTGCTCTCACCATTGGCCTCAAAGAGTACTTTGCCTTTGTCATCATGAATCCTAACTGTGTCGAAGCCATCACCGCCGTATTGCGAGAATACTGCCTTGTTTCCGTATGCAGTAATCTCTACGGGTGAACCTGAATTCAGCAGTCCGTTCTTTGATGTAGGGCGTGAATTCTTTGCGGGCTTGTCTGACCAGTTCTGCGCAAGAATCGTTACAGTGTGATTGAATTCATTTTCATAGCCGGGCTGTTCCTCTGCGGGGTCAAATTCCCTGTTCGTATAGTCAAATGGCTTGATGTAAACGGCATCATTGCCCCCTGACATTTTCAGTATATTATCAATGATGAAATACGGCGGCATTGAATCAGACGAGGCAAAATTAACGGACAGACATAATAACACGAACGCTAATACTAAACATGTAATGCATTTCTTCATGTGAAAAACGGCCTCCTTAATGTGAATATGTAAATATGTGAATGTGCATATTATAACCGCGATAACTTTTTTGCCCATGCCCGGACTGCTGCTGCTGAATGTGTCTCAAGTTCAGCTAATCTCTTTTTATGCTGTAAGGCTGCTTTGGGAAAATTATCTTTCATGGCTCCGAGTACAGGCACAAGAACTCTTGCATCATCAGACGACAGTAAAAAGCGTATTACGGTCATGTTCATGATTTTACCTGAGGGCCAGCGTCTTAGAATCATTGAGGCATCTTCGGGTTTAACATGCATGAGGAAACTTTCGATTACGTCTGTATCTGTGCCTGTGAGACTGAGAATTAAACCTGCAGGAAGATTTTTTGCATTGTCGGCAGAATCCAGAGCGATTAATTTTCTGGTCATGTCATCAAACGGAAGAGAGCCGATTATATTTGCTGTCGTTTCATCAATTTCTGGTCTTCTGAGTATATCCGTAACTGCCCTTCTGAATTCAACACGCTTCACTAAATGCCCTGAATGCCTTAACGCCGCATTGATGACTTTGGGATTTGATGATTTCAGCCTGAATGTTATTGCGTTAATGTCCGGTTTATTTTCCCCTGAAGGATTCGCATAATAATTTTTGAATTCCTGTTCATAACGTTCAAGTATTCCGTCTATCTTTGCGCTTAACTTTTCAGCTTCTTCTCTGCGTGCCTTTTCTGCTTTGTATTCGATGATATTAACATTATGTTCCTGTGCGAGTGATTCTAATTCTTCGGGCGTAATGTTCTTGAGGGCGTTATATGCCCCTGTTACCTGTCTGAATCTGAAATCACTTTTTGAGCCTGTTACATCAGGATGAAGTTCGCGTGCTAATTTCCTGAATGCCGAGTGAATATCATCGGGTTCTGCTCCTGCATTGAGTCCAAGTATTTTTAGATTCGCAATTATTTCTGAGCTGTCTATGTAAATCACGTCCCTGCTTTGAAATTCTGTGTCTTCGATTATAGCAATAAATTCATAAAAATCTGTTGCAGCTGTATTGACAAGACCCCCCCCAACAAATAGTAGAATAACACGTAATTTTACATTGAAGGGAGCAGATGCTATGCAGGTCAGGATTGAGATACTGAAAGAGGGCGATTCTGTTTTTGCTGTCTGGGAATCACACGTAGCGGTGAAGAAAGCAACAGGAGAAGTTGAGATATTCCAGTACGGACTCGATGAAGAAGGACTGCCCAGATTATCGGCTAATACAATTTTAATCACTCACGGTAACGGCAGCATTTCGGCGAAGGCCGGCAGTTCAGACAAAGATGATTATATAGAAGTTACGACATTTTAAGGGGGAATATCAATGCCGGGAAACAAAAAATTACGAATAGATTACGACAACATAAACGATGATGAAGCAGCTGATCTCACAGCAGCAGCTATGAAGGCAAAAGCGAAATATGCTCCTGAAGCAAGAGCTACAGCATTCAATATGACAAGAAAAGGGATAGGCTGGTTTAGACACAGGGAACTGGGGAGCGGCGATGAGTAAGAGACCTTCAGCACACAGAAAAGCTCAGCGTCAGGGAAAAATTCTTGATGACTATGTATGTGCTTTCTGCGGAAGGCAGCTCCCGACAAACGAAGGACATCACATTATCGCCTATGCTGACGGCGGTCCGGCATCACCTGATAACATTCTGACTTTATGCCGCGAATGCCACAGAGCATATCATAACGGAGAAATAGATATAGATATAATACGTTTCTAAGCACAGCAAAACCGGGATACTCTCAAAGCATCCCGGCATATATTCTTCTGTTCACTGCTTATTACTTTATGAATCCTACCTGCTTTGAAATTTCTGCAACCTGTTCGTCTTTTTTCTTTTCGTATTCGACTTTCTTCTCCTCAAAATAATTTCTGCCCTGAGCATCAATCGATACGATAAGAGGCCCGAACTCTTTAACTCTGCAATTCCATAATGTTTCAGGCATTCCTAAGTCGCGCCATTCAGCCTTTACGATTTCCTCAACGCATACAGCCGCAACTACAGCATTTCCTGCGGGGATAACGCAATGAATGCACCCGAAATCTTTGCATGCATTCGATGTGTTTTCCTTCATGCCGCCCTTGCCCACGATCACACGGACTCCCGTAATTTTCACGAAGTCATACTCGAATTTTTCCATGCGCATTGATGTTGTCGGTCCGACTGAGACCATCTCAAATTTTCCGTTATCGGGGTCAATCGGTCTGATAATCGGCCCGGCATGAAGTATTGCGTTATTCCGGACATCAACGGGAATCTCTCTGCCCTCTTCAACTACGCGCCTGTGTGCTACGTCCCTGCATGTTGTGAGGCTGCCTGAAAGATAAACTATGTCGCCGATTTTAATATCCTTCAAATCTTCTGCGCTTATTGGTGTTACGAGAATTTTTTTGCCGTCTCTAATTTCTACTGACATTATAAGCTCACCCCCGAATGTGTCATGATTTCATAGTTGAGGTCTTTGTCGAAAATGATATGACCTCTGCGATGACTCCAGCACCCAACGTTCACTGCTACACCGATTGCTGAAGGATGCCTTGCTGTGTTCTCAATGTTCACTCCCATGACCGCATACTTTCCGCCCATGCCCTGAGGACCGATTCCGATTGCGTTGATGCCGTCTTCTAACAGCTTTTCCATTTTGGCGGCGCGTTCATTCGGATTATGTGAACCGATCGGACGCATTAATGCC
>JAFPWQ010000097.1 GCA_017394925.1 Synergistaceae bacterium | reverse complement strand
TCAGGCTCAGGTTATCCCTGCAATGATGGCGGCATTCACACTTGCATACCTTGAGAGATTCTTCAAGAAAATTATTCCGCAGGTCGTACAGATGATTCTCGTACCGTTCTTCAGCTTGTTATTCGCAGTCATGGCCGCACATTTCATTCTTGGCCCAATCGGCTGGAAAATTGGCTCATGGATTTCAGCGGCAGTTTTCGCAGGCATATCGGGGTCATTCAGAGTGTTATTCGGTGCAATATTCGGATTCTTCTATGCGCCTCTGGTCATAACGGGTCTTCATCACATGAGCAACGCAATAGATATTCAGTTAATCGCGGACTTCGGCGGCACAATGTTATGGCCAATGATCGCATTATCGAACATCGCACAGGGAAGCGCAGTACTCGGAATGATATTCTTGCAGAAGAAAAGCGCAAAGGCAAAAGAGTTAAATATTCCTTCATGCATATCATGTTATCTGGGAGTAACTGAACCGGCCATGTTCGGCGTAAACTTGAAATACGTCTTTCCGTTCATATGCGGCATGACCGGTTCATGTATCGCTGGAATCATCAGCACAGCAACGAGTGTTACGGCAAGCGCAATCGGTGTAGGAGGACTTCCCGGTATACTTTCGATTCAGCCGGGCTCTATTGCATGGTTCGCAATCTGCATGTTAGTTGCAGTTGTCGTTCCGTTCGTATTAACATACATAATCGGCAGGCATAAAGGAATCGATGCAGAAGCAAATGAAGAGGCTGAAGTGTCAGAACTCGAAGCAAGAGCAAAAGCAGAGCATTTACCCGTTGAGATGAAAGCGTTCTTATCTGGAAAGACAATAGCAATCGATAAAGTTCCTGATGCAACATTCGCAGAAAAAGTTTTAGGAGACGGAATCGCAATAGAGCCTTCAGATAATGTTTTGCTTTCACCTGTTGATGCACTCGTTGAGCAGACAATGGAAGGCAGTAATCACGCAATCGGTCTGACACTCGCAAACGGCCTTGAGATTTTGCTTCACATCGGACTTGATACCGTTGAGATGAAAGGAGACGGCTTTACGATTCACGTTAAGCAGGGTGAACGCGTGAAGGCAGGACAGAAATTAATCACGTTTGACCCTGATAAAATCAAAGCGGCCGGTCATCCTCTCACAACCATAATGGTAATCACGAACACAGCAAATTATTCTGTCTTTGATTTCAATTCGGGTCTTGATGTCAAAGCAGGAGAAAATATAATTGCGAGGGCTGAATAAAAATGTTAGACAAATACAAGAGCAGCACGGTTTATCAGATATACGTCAAATCATTCTGTGATTCAAACGGTGATGGCATTGGCGATTTAAACGGCATTCGCTCAAAGCTGAAATATATTCAGTCTCTGGGAGTCAAATATATCTGGGTAACGCCTTTTTTCTGTTCGCCCATGATCGATAACGGCTATGATGTCTCAGACTACAGGAATATAAATCCCATGTTCGGAACAATGGAAGACTGCGAGAAAATGATTGCAGAGGCCGATTCATTGGGAATGGGCTTTATGTTCGATATGGTATTCAATCACACGTCAGATAAACATGAATGGTTTCAGCGCGCATTGTCTGGTGATGAAGAGTACATGAAGTATTATATCTTCCGTGATGAGAAACCTGCGGAATGGACAGCGAGCTTCGGCGGTTCAGCATGGGATTATGTTCCCGAACTCAACAAATGGTATCTTCATTTATTCGCGCCGGAACAGCCAGATTTGAACTGGGAGAATCCGAAAGTCCACGAAGAACTGAAAGATGTTATTCGATTCTGGAAGGCAAAAGGAGTAAAAGGTTTTCGCTTTGACGTTCTGAATTTAATCTCAAAGCCCGAAAATTTACATCAGCCTTCAGGAGCCGCAACCCGATTCTGCAAGGACGGCCCAAGAGTACATGAATTCATTCGTGAACTTGTTACTGATACAGGCATTGAAGACATGATAACGGTCGGTGAAATGGCCTCAACAACGCTTGAGAATTCCATACGCTACACTAAACCCGAAAATCATGAGATGTCCATGTGCTTCAGCTTTCATCATTTGAAGGTTGGCTATAAGAACGGCGATAAGTTTTCGCTCATGCCTCCTGACCTGAAAATGCTGCGTGATTATTTTTCTGAGTGGCAGGAGAAAATGTCGGATTCGGGGGGCTGGAACGCTGTTTTCTGGTGCAATCATGATCAGCCGCGAATAGTATCTCGTTTCGGTGATGAAGGGCAGTACTGGAAAGAGTCAGCGAAGATGCTCGCAACGTTCGTTCACATGCTGAGGGGAACACCGTATATCTATCAGGGTGAAGAACTCGGAATGACAAACGCACACTTCACATCACTTGAAGAATACAGAGATGTCGAAGCGATAAATTACTATCACATACTCATTGAGCGCGGCAATTCTGAATCCGAAGCTCTGAATGTCTTATCTCAGCGTGCAAGGGATAACTCGCGAACGCCTATGCAATGGACTTCAGGAAAGAATGCAGGCTTTTCTGAATCTGAATCATGGATAGGCATTAACGGGAATTACACGCGCATTAACGTTGAGACTGAAGAATCAGATGACGATTCGATTCTGAATTATTACCGCAAACTCGTGCAATTGAGAAAAGATTATCGGGTTATCTCTGAAGGCAGCATTAAGTTCTTAGACTCAGGGAACGAAAAAGTTTTTGCATATGAACGCACTCTCAATGACGAAAGACTCGTAGTGATATGCAATTTCAGCAATGAAGACGAAAAGATTTCGGGAATCGATGTCAAAGGCAAGGTGTTAATCGGAAATTATTCGGGTTCACACAAGATCATGAGACCATATGAAGCACTCGCAATTCTTGAAGGCTGATTCATATGCAAATGTTAAGAGCGTTCCTTCAGTTTTTGGGGGGAACGTTCTTTTTTTGCCGTGTAATATAATATCTGAAAATTTCACGTTTTAACGAAAGAAGGCTATATGCAAATGAAAAAGGCAGTAATAATTTTCACAGTGCTTTTATGTTTTGTGAGCAGTGCCGTATCTCTTCCGGTATATAACAGTGAATTTCCCCCTATAGTTATTCAGGGAGCAATGAAAATTGAGACTGACGTATTGATTTCCGCGCTTGATGAATCACATGACTAC
>JAFPWQ010000096.1 GCA_017394925.1 Synergistaceae bacterium | reverse complement strand
GGTACGTTCATCAGCCGAAGGAGGAGCAAATATCATAATATCCGGTGCAGGTTTACCTCTCAGACTTCCGGATTATACGAAGGACTTCCCTGATGTTGCACTCGTTCCTATTGTGAGTTCAGCGAAGGCCGCGAGTTTAATCACAAGGCACTGGGAGAAGAAATATCACCGTGTACCCGATGCATTCGTAGTTGAAGAGCCAGCTACTGCCGGAGGACATTTAGGTGCAATGACAATCGAACAGGTTTATGATCCTGCACTGAGACTCGAAAATGCTTTGCCCGATGTAGTCCGTTATGTTCATGATGAAATGAAGAGCGATATTCCCGTTATTGCCGCCGGAGGTATATGGGACAGAAATGATTTAGAACGTGTGTTTGCGTTAGGCGCGTCAGGTGTTCAAATGGGAACGAGATTCGCATGTACGTTTGAAGGTGATGCGTCTGACAGATTCAAGCAGGCATATATCGATGCCAAAGAAGAAGACGTTGTATTGATTCACAGTCCTGCAGGCCTGCCGGGAAGAGCAATAAAGAATCCCTTTGTCGCAAAATATCTTGAAGGTGAAGTAGAAAGCAAGCCGTGTTTCGCAAACTGTCTTTCACACTGCAGATACAGGAAGACTAAAGAAACATTCTGTATTGCCGCTGCTCTCGTTGATGCTCAGGTTGGGAACTGGGAGACAGGTTTATTCTTCTGCGGAAGTAATGTAGTGAGGGCAAATAAGATTGAACACGTTGAAGATATAATCACTGAGTTATTCAGATAAACGCGCAGAAAATTTCCCCCGCCATGCTGTGTTCAGATGTGGGGGAATTTTTATATGTTGTTACATTACAATCTCTGCCTCAAAAGGTACTGTAACCGCGCCGGAAAATTTCTCAAGCAATCCGGCAAGTTCAGGGCTGGTTGCTTTTATTGCTTTCTTCGGACATCTGTTTATACATGCCCAGCAGCCTATGCACTTATCAAGGTCAAAAGTTTTATTCTCAATGTCTATTGCGTCAACCGGGCAATGACGGACACAGGTCTTGCATTTTATGCAGGCATCAGAAATTGCCTTTTCTCTGAACGGGAACACGTGATGACCGCCGCTTTCAACAGCACGATATGAAGATACTTTTTCAGCATCAGCATCTGAAGTGTCCGCACCGATCTTATCATGCAGGACATAATCGCCTTTTTCGATTTTCTCATAAACTCGTCTTCCGAAATCCATCATCAATTTTTCATCTTCAGCATTGGGTCTGCCTTCACTGCCCAATGAAGCAGCAAGAGTATGCACTGCCGGGAATGCTCCTAATGCAACTACCTTAAAGCCGCGTTTTTCGGCATACTTTTTGATTTCTTCAAGCAATATAACTTTCATGTAGAGCGTATTGGCGAAAGTTACAACTCCGACGAAAGGCACACCGTTTCCATTAAGACAGCCGAAAATTTCATCAAATTTTGTGAGAACTAAACTTGCTGTCATCGTGCAGAAGAAAACCAGATCCCCAGAACCGAAATTATATTCCTTCTTACGGCTTGCAGGTGTTAAGAGATCATGCGTTTCAACCGGAATGTCTTTGCTGATTGCTGACGCTATTTTTTTGAGAACTTTTTCACTTGAACCGCTTGGACTGAAGTAGACAAGATGCACTTTTTTGATTGCTGACATATTTTTACCCCCTTCGTAAAAATAAATATCGAAATTCATTGTAGCATATGACACGCTGATTTATGGATTAATACATTGCTTTCACTGCATAATTTATTGATTTATTCGTAAAGCCCCTGCCAAGAAGACGGTATTTTATCTTTCGTTCGTCAATACAGGCATTCTTCCATGAGTCAGCAAGCTCACATGCACGTGATACTTCATCGTCAAATTCATCAAGTGCAATGTTAATATTCTCACGCGATATTCCCCTCGATGAAAGCTCATAAGTTAATTTTAAATTGCCCCACGATAAATGACCCTCAGCAAATAATTTCGCATACGTTAAATCATCAATTAAGCCGGAACTCTCTGCTTCATTCATGAGTGCGTCAATCATATCGTCATTTATGTTCATGCGCGATAAATATTCATGTGCCTGTCTGTGTGTACATGGCCTGCGTAAAAGAAAGCTGAAAAATTTTTCTCTCAGTTCGTCATAATCACTCATGCTGTAATCCCCAGTTCTAACACATTGCCAAGCCTGCGGATAATCTCACGTTTAAGCAAAGGTTCAGATTCTAATTCGGGGTCATCATTCAACAATGCTTTTGCCTCATCACGTGCAAGGATTAATATTTTCTCATCATGCACTAAATCAGCAACACGGAACTCATTAATGCCATGCTGACGAATCCCGCAAATTTCGCCCGGCCCGCGCTGAGTCAAATCACGTTCTGCAAGTTCAAATCCGTCTGCAATATCTACCATTGAGGCTATGCGTTCCCCTCCTGTGATAAAAACTTTTCTGTCCTCAAGCAATATACATGTGCTCTGTGCTGTTCCCCTTCCGATTCGGCCGCGTAACTGGTGCAATTGCGCAAGTCCGAATCTTTCTGCGTCCTGAATTATCATGAGCGATGCATTCGGAACATCAACGCCGACTTCAATAATCGAAGTTGAAACGAGTAAATCAATAAGACCCGAAGAAAATTCATTCATGATTCGTGCTTTGTCATTTATATTCATGCGGCCGTGCAACATTGCGATTCTTATATCAGGCATATTATCTTTCAGGAGTTCATATGTTTCATTTACAGTTGCGGGCGTTGCGTCATTCTCATCAATGAAAGGACATACCCAGTAGACTTGTTCATGCCTGTTTACATGTTCGCGTATTATCTCAGGAAGTTTTATAAATTCTGCGGGCATGAATGAAAGCGTCTTAATTTTTCTGCGGCCTCTTGGAAGTTCATTTAACACTGAGACATCAAGACCTCCGTATACTGACATGATTAACGTTCTTGGAATCGGTGTAGCTGTCATTGCGAGGACATGAGGAGATTCGCCCTTTGCCGTCAGTCTTCCCCTTTGAATTACACCGAAACGATGCTGTTCGTCAATTATCACGAGTGAGAGCGAATGAAATTTTACGTCTTCCGAAAATAATGCGTGAGTCCCGATGATAATATCTGCTGCTCCATATTCAATGTCAGCTAAAACTTTTCTGCGTTCGGATGCTCTTAAACTTCCTGTGAGCAATACTACATTTAAGCCGAGAGACTCAAAATTTTTTCTGAGCTTTATATAATGCTGCTGGGCTAATATTTCAGTCGGTGCCATGAATGCAGACTGTGAACCAGAATCACATGCCGCCGTGATTGCCGCCGCCGCCACGAGTGTCTTCCCTGAACCAACATCACCCTGTAATAATCTGTTCATCGGAATATCTTTCTCTATGTCTGAAAGGATTTCGTGTATTGCATTCTCCTGTGCATGTGTCATCTCAAACGTTAGGCTTTTTATGAATGATTCATATATTCTTCCGGCTCTGAGAACTTTTGCGTGAGTTCTGCGTGTCAGTTCATTCCTGCGCATGATTATTCCAGTCTGAAGCACAAAGAATTCCTCAAAGGCTAATCTGTTTCTCGCGCGGATAAACATATCTTCGTTTAACGGTCTGTGAATCTGAATCACGGCATCTTTACGCGTCATCATTCCGAATTTCTGAATTATTTTTGCGGGCATAAATTCAACGAGGCATTTATCAGCGTAATCATTAAGTGCAGTATCAACAAATTTTTTGATTGTCCGCTGATTTAATTCTGCTGTGCCTGGATATATTGCGAATATCTTTCCGATTATTTCAGGAGGCTTTGAGGGTCTGAGAATCTCAAACTCAGGGTGAAGAAAACATAATCTATGATGATAATGATTGTATTCGAGATTGCCGTATAAAGCGAGCCTCATTCCCTCACGAACGAACATTCCGATTTTGTCAGTGAACCATACAGCGCGTATACTGTCCGTGTCATCAGATAATAGTGCCTCAGTTCTGCCGTCATGAATATAAAGCTCAGTTATTCCTGCGACTGCACATTGCGCTTCTCCCTCTTCAAGTTCACATAAGGGCTTAGGGAATCTTCTGTCCTCGTAGCGTCTGGGAATGAGGAAAAATAAATCTTCGAGCGTCTGAACATTCAGCTTCGATAATGCCGCTGCTTTCTTCGGCCCGATTCCGTCAATTACTGTTACAGGTGAACTTAAACGTACGCTACTTTTCTTCAGCGTGGGCATCAGGTGCTTCGCTTACATCTTCATGTGATTCATGCGATTCAGGAGCAAATTCAAGAACACTGTGTGTGTCATACACTTCTTCATTCACAGCGTCAATACTTTCTTCTGCTTCTTCTGCCATTTCTGAATCAATTTCTTCCTGCGCACGTTCGATTACTTTTCCGAAATCTGCGAGTAACGAATATGCATCTTTGAGGAACTGTTGCTTTCTGAGATTCAAAAATCTTAGCTGACCGTCATACTCTGAGGCTTGCTTCTCAGCATCAGCTAACATTCTTCTGGCTTCAGTTCTTGCTGATGATAATATCTCTTCGGCTTTGGCTTCTGCTTCATGCCTGCGTGATTCTAATTCCTGCTCAATATTTGCGAGGCTCTTATCGGCTTTGGCTCTTCTGTCCTGCGAGGCAAGAGTCATTTCTTCAGCCGAAACTTTTGCACGCGATAATACTTCATTTGCTTTTGCGTCCGCTTCGTTGAGTCTTGCCTGAACTTTTCCGTCTGCCTCTGATATTATTCTTGCGGCCTGCTCTTTTGCATCTGCGATTATTTTTTCGGTCTGAGCCTGTGCTTTGTCTTCGATTTCTTTTGCTGACTGCCGCGCCTGAATCAATGCGTCTTTGATTGCGTCTGTCATCTCGTCCTGTTTCTTTGCGTATGACTCAAGCTCAATTATCCTTGCGTCTTTCTCGTCAAGCTGAATCGCGTAGGCTTCAATGTCATCTGCAACCTGATTCAGAAAATCTTCAACCTCAGGAACTGAATATCCCCCAAATCTTACTTTCTTGAATTCTTTTACTTCTATGTCCTTCGCTGTAAGTAATTCACTCATTCGTTAATATCCTCCTTAGGCCAGACTTCAAACATTCCTGATCTGGGAGTCAGAATATACTGTGCAGGATCTATTCCTCTTCCATCACCGCCGCGCGCAAATGCAACACCCTTCATGAACGTGATGAAATTATGCCCGAACTCTTCGTAATCTCTCTGCGTCAGTTCATGCATGTCAATTAATATCATTGCACCGTTGTTGAATTCATCACACAGTCTGCGTTTGTCTTCGTCTGAGACCGCCATTTTTACGTTAAAGAGTATGAGCTTTCCTGATGACCCTGAACGTGCATTTTCTTTTCGCGGGGCAGGTTTTCTTTTTCTTTCTTCGGTGTAGTCATCGCTGTCATCGTAATCGTCATCGTCTGAATCAAACCCGAACAATTTCATGATGTTCAAGACTAATCGCCTCCATTGTATTTATGATTTATATTTGACTGGGATAAATATATCACGAATTTAATTTTTTTTTTCACACAGGATAATATCTCGGACCAAATAATAATGTCCCGATTCTGACCATAGTAGAGCCTTCGAGAATTGCAAGCTCAAAGTCATCACTCATTCCCATTGAGATTATTGGCAGTGATAAACCCGTTGATGTTTTTGCATTCTCTGTAAGCGTTCTTAGATTCGCAAATGCATTTCGTATATCGCGTTCATTGTCCGTTAATGGTCCGACAGTCATTAAGCCTTCAAGATTTAAATTCGGAAGAGTGATTACATGTTCAAGTAAACGTGAAAAGTTTTCGGGAGCTATTCCTGATTTGCTTTTTTCACCTGACGTGTTGACTTCGATTAAGATTCGCATAACACGATTCATTTCACCGGCGATTCTATTAACTCTGTCTGCAAGTTCTATGCTGTCTATGCTGTCTAACGTGTCAAAAATTTCGATTGCTTTGCGGACTTTATTAGCCTGAAGATGACCGATTAACCACCATTGTAATTTTGAGTCATTAAATGCTGCTCTTTTATTTTCTGCTTCCTGAACTCGATTCTCACCGAAGAAATCAATACATGAAAATTTCTCTGCTTCTCTCATTTCTTCAATGATTCTTGTTTTGCTGACTGCCGTGAAAAAAATTTTATCTTTCCTTCCTGCTTTAAGTTTTGCGTTCTCTATACGTTCATGAATCACATCTGCGTTCACCGATCATCATATCCTTTCTGTATAGTTGAGCTTTGAGAATTCATTTGCTGACTGCCGAAAAAATTTTATCTTTCCTTTTTTCCTGCTTTAATGCGTGCGTTCTCTATGCATTCACCATATCCTTTCTGCGCTGCTGTCCTTATTGACTGAATTTAAAGTGTCCGCATTAAGAATTAATTTGCTTCCGTGTTTGATTCCCTTCTCAATGAAAAAATTTTTATCGTCAGCCGGAAAACCTTCGATTGCCTGTAACGTTGGGCTGTTACCCTGAACGACATAGACCATATTTTTGCCTTCCTTCGTGATAACTGCAGTGTCAGGAACCATAACGCCCTGTTCGACCGCAGTTACAACGCTTGCTTTGAATTCTCTTGAGCGTAATACATTCGGAGGGAAAAACGGAAGACGCAAATATACTTTTATTTTCTGTCCTGAAACTTTTGCGGCTACAACATCAGCTTTTCGTTCTTTGCCTTCGTTCTCAGTTTTGATTCGTATTGTGGGATTGTCCTTATTGCGCAGTGCACGTTCAAGTGAAGGCGTACGGTCAAGATAGGCGATGCACCTTAAGACTTGCGGCTGAGGAACTAATTTCCCGATTGGATCTCCGCGATGCAAATATGTTCCGTTCTCAATGAGTGAGGCATTATTGAATTCAGGAAAGGGCGCGAAGTCAGGCCACAATTTTGGATATACCCAGCTGCCTTCATTGCCGTCAAGACCAGGATAAAAGTATGCGGGATAAGGAGCATATACAGCTCTTCCGTCTAAGGCCGCTAACATTTCGCCTTTTGATGTCATTCTCGGTCTGGGTGAAGGGTACGTGAGTATGCCGTCATTAGGTGCGTATATTAACTGCTCATCCCATAATAAAATGCCTTCAAGCGGCTGTTCTTCGTTATAGTTAGTCGTTATTGCCTCGATTATCTGAGGATGTGCAAATTTATAGTTCTCGTACCATGACTGATAGACGCGATAGCCGATCATGAATATAAACGTGAGGAGCGAGAAGTATAATAATCTTTGAATCTTCTGCAGAATTTTTCTTTTTCTGCTGCGGCTCATCTTTTATCACGCTCAATCTCTGCAAACGCATCATGATTGTGTATGCTCTCATAACTCGTAACTCTTGCGCTGTACCATAGAATGCGATTCTCATTATCGAGTCTGAGTGCAAGTTCACGAATCACATCTTCAACGAATCGCGGACGTTCATATGCGCGTTCAGTGATATATTTTTCGTCCTCGCGTTTTAAGAGCGTGTACAATGGTGCAGACGAAGAGTCTTCAATCATGGTGATTAATTCTTCAATCCAGACCAGACCTTTGCACCTTGCCTTAAGTGAGACAAGAGCGCGCTGATTATGTGCACCATAACGTGAAATTTCTTTTGAGCATGGGCATAACGTCTGAATATTAAGATTCACTCCGAGAATCATATCGAATTTCCCGGACTCATATATTGCCTCAAGATTAATATCACAGCGTGAAAAACTTTCGATTCCTGAAACAGGAGCTTTCTTTCTGAAATAATACGGGAACTCAAAACTTACGCTGCTTTCTGAGGCGTTTAATTTCTCGCATAGTCTTCTGGTCATGGCCTCAAGGTTAGACGGGGAGACTCTGCCGTGAAATTCTTCAAGCGTCTCAATGAATCTGCTCATGTGCGTACCCCTGAAATTATGAGGCAGCATTACGCTCATTGATACGTTTGCGATTGTATTCTGAGTCTTATTCTCGTGGTCTAACGCAATAATCGGATAGCTCACTCCGCATACACCTACGCGGTCAATCTGAACGTTTCTTGAATCTATTTCCTTCTGGACATCGCGCATGTTCATCATCTCTCTATGTCGCATTCTCTCAACGTTACGCAGCTCGTCTCAGTCTCCCATACATGAACTTCATACAGCCTGCAATTTTCGCGTTTAACTGAATCATAAAGTTCATGCCATACCCATAACGCAATATTCTCCGCACTTGGCTGTTCGATTATGTCATTGATATATGCATGATCTAATCGTGATATTACGCGTTCACTCACTATATCTTTAAGCTCGCAGAAGTCCATGACCATGCCTTCGGAGTCAGGCTCACCCTCAAGAATGATTCGCAGTCTGTAAGTATGACCGTGTAACTTTTCGCATTTACCGTGATAATGAATCAAATTATGCGCGGCATCAAATTTGAAATCTTTGCTAAGTAACATTCTTCCACCTCCTGTGAAGCCAGAACCATAATTCCGGCCGTCTTCGTATGACACTTTCAATTGATTTATTCATCTCAAGAATGATTCTCTTCATGCGTTCTTCATGACTCAAATTTTCATTCTTATCCGGAAGTTTCAGAGGCTCAAAAAATTCTGCTTCATGTTCAAACGGTCTTATCCTGAAAGTAAACGCAGGCACTACGGGGACACCTGTCATCATTGCCATTAATGCAGGCCCGGCCATGTTCGTGGCATTATGTCCCATGAAAGGCACAACAAGCTCACCAGACCCGGACACATCATAGAGGACTGCAACGTGTTCACCGTTCTTTAACATGTGAGCCATCTTCAGAACAGATATATCTTTGGGAATCATAATCATCTTTGCATTCTCGCGGGTCTGACGGATATAACGCGATACGTCTTCGTCATGTGATTCCTGATATATGACATGAAGACTATGATTATTCATGAGTGCATACTGTGCGTACCAGCTGCCGAATAATTCCCAGTTCCCGAAGTGAGCCGTAAGATAAATTACTCCCTGTTTGCGCCTGAGTAAATCATCAATTATGTCTTTGCCTCTCACAAGTTTAACCCAGTTCATTACCTGCGATGTATCTTTCTGAAGTGCTAGTGCCTCCGTTAATGTCCATGCAAGATTCTCATAACACTTTCTGCGAATATCTTTGCGCCATTGTTCTGTGCTTTCAGGGTATGCGATTTTTATATTATCATCAATTACTTTTGCTCTCGGATGAATGAGCTTTAACAGGCCGGAGAAAAATTTTTGCATCATTCTTCCGCGAATGCCTGTACCAGATAATGCCTGAAAGAATTTTATTGCACTTACTGCTGCCTTCATTTTTCTATTGCGCGATTACTTTCCTGTACAGCGTTATGATTGACTCTGTGCATTTATCATGTGAACGTCTTGACTTCAGAAAATGACGAGCCGCCATTGCCGTATGTCTGCCCTTATCGCCGAGTGCCTGACGTATTATTCTTTCCATGTCTGAATCATCTTCAATCAGAAAGTAACCGCCTGGTCCGAGAATTTCATCAAGATAACCCGATTTTCTTGACGCAACTGCAAGACCCCTCACCGTAAGCAGACCCGCACGCATGGCCTCTCTTGGTTCTGTATCATGTGTAATATATAATCCGCTGAAGACTTCAGGCCTTAACACTTTGCCGGCTATATCGAGAACTTCATAATCGCCTTTTGGAATGTCATCAATCATATCTTCCCCGAAAACATAAACTGCTTTTCTGCCTTCCTCGCTTCGTGATGAAACTATATCGAATACCGGGAAAATTACAGCCTCACCGTTTAATGCGCCTTCGTTAAAGAATCTTGAAGGATAGCCCAGCCATTTACGTCCGCATTTCGTGCCGTCTAAGAGCGTGTGAACTGTGCGTGAATGCATTCTCACTATACGCCACCACCACGGAGCACGGCCGAATAAATGCCATATCTCTTTGCGTGAGAATATATTCGCTTTAAGTTCAAAGCCTGCCTTGTAGCCGTAATCTTTTGCACTTATCACATGAAGGTCTATGTCCTTTGAGTGTGTGCGTAATGCATCGGCCATGTGCTTTATCACCTGTGCAAGTACATCACTCACGGACGATGATATGTACCAGTTACATGTATGCATAGCTAATCGAATTCGGCCATGCTGAATTTCTTGCGGCCCACACGAACGAATAAATATTTATCCGAAAGAAGCATATTGCGTTCAACGGTCATCTTTTCATCTGAGATTTTCACGCCGTTAATCGATACTCCGCCCTGACGAATCGCACGCTTTGCCTCGCCGTTACTCTCAAATGCTCCCGAACTCGTAAGCACACTCACAACTCCCGAAGGAAATTCTGCATTCTCAACTTTCTTATACGGCACTTCCTGCTTTAACATCTCGCAAGTCTCTTCACTCACGCCTGAGTAATCAATGTTCGGGTTGAATAATATCTCGCTGGCATTGATTACGCTCTTTGCTGTATCTGAACCGTGAACTATCGATGTAACTTCAAATGCAAGTCTCTTCTGGGCTGTGCGTTTTTCGGGTGCCTTGACGTGTTCATTCATGATGTCTGCAATCTCTTCAAGAGAAATGAACGTGTAGAGCTTCAATAATTTTTCGACATCACGGTCATCTGTGTTGAACCAGAACTGATAGAATTTATACGGGCTTGTTTTATTTGCATCAAGCCATACAGCTCCGGCCTCAGTCTTTCCGAATTTAGTTCCTGAACTCGTCAGCAATAACGGCTGTGTTAATCCGAATACTTCATTGCCTGTCGTGCGTCTTATGTAGTCAGACCCTGCAAGCAAATTCCCCTGCTGATCGTTGCCTCCCATTTGAAGCCTGCAATCATAATTTTCATTCAGATATTTGAAGTCCATCGCCTGAAGCAATACATACGAGAACTCAGTGTATGAGATTCCTTTTTCGGGGTCTTCGAGTCTTGAACGAATATATTCACGGGCGATTAAGTTGTTGATTGAGAAATATTTTCCTACATCATGAAGAACTTCCAGAAAAGAAATTTTGCTCAGCCAATCGTAATTGTTCATGAGCAATGCAGAATTTT
>JAFPWQ010000095.1 GCA_017394925.1 Synergistaceae bacterium | reverse complement strand
GCTGATAATCCGCTCCGACAAGTTCACCAGTTACCGCTGTGAATGCGCTCTGTACCTTCTGCGGTAAATTACAACCTTTGATTTCGCTTATGTCCCAACTTCCTAATTTGTTCATGATTCTTTACCTCCGTTTTAATTTTTGGCACCGGAAGAAGGACTCGAACCCTCATTCCCAGTTTTGGAGACTGGTGCTCTGCCTTTGAGCTATTCCGACATATGAAAATGCCCCGCGCCGCCGGAGGCAATCGCCCATACACTGAACGTAGCCTTCGACCGCTACAGGGCAAATATGTTAGGCGGATACAGGACTCGAACCTGCAACTCGCAATAGCCGCTCTTACCTTTGAGCTAGTCCGGCATGTCCTATGAACTAGTCATAACTGCGAATTGGCTGTATATACGCTATATAGTCATCACCATGTTCTCGTTTCATCTTCTCTTGAAACTCTTCTTGTGTCATATTCAGTTCTTCATGCATATATGCAATATATATATATTTACTTTGCTCCTTTACGTTTTATCAAATATTGATAAAAACTATCTTCTTCCTCTTGCGTACGTTCAAAATAACTAAATATATCCCAGTTCGGATTCAATGGTTCATAATGCAACCCATTATCACCAGGCTTAGGATATATATGCCCTGAATAAAATACTTCCTCAGGTACACCATTAGGATAAGCTTCACATTTAATCGATACTTTGCCGTCTTTATATTCTATTTCGCTCTCTTCGCCTCCGATAAAAAGCGTCCTGGAACATAAATAGCACATTTTAGGTAAATCGCTCAATGCTTGTACTCCTTAAAATAGATTTCTAAAACTCTTTGCATAATCTTATTCGACAATTCTCTTGATGATGCATTATTACGTACTTCCGCAAATGCTTCAGCTACAAATTCATCAGGATTCTTATTTGCAAGCCCAGATAATTCGTTTGCCATTTTCAGATTTATAAATAATGTTATTTCAATTCCATTTACAGGTATCGCATATTTACTGGGATACCTATAGTATTCTCGATATAATGTTAAAATTCTATCGTCTGTTTGCGCGTTCAATACTCTGCATAACCAATGCCCTATTTCATGATCACATGTTGCTTCTATCGTGCCACATCCCAAAGGATACCACTTTATTTTTTCACTATTTTTTAAACTGCTTATAGTCCTCCCTATATTTAGGGTAGAAAATTTATTAGGATTAAGTCCAATCGCATTAAAAACATCGGAAAACTGAGCATTCGGACTATCTTTCATGTCAAAGTATGGTCGTTTTTTCATACTACCTATGAATTGTAAAGGCTCAAAATCCCAAAATATTTTTTTGAATTCAGAAATGCGTTTAATCAAAACATTAGCTGCCTTAATATCAATCCCATCAAAATCAGCTTCCTTTGCAAGACCATAATGCATAGCAAGCATATTTGCTTCATCTATAGTATGAGCTTCTATAATCTCTGATGCTATTTTCTTTACGTCAGAATTCAGTAGTAACCGTACTGCTTCAGCATCACTCTCACGCTGTATCCCTGAAGGCACTTCATCGAATTCATGACTCGTCAATAATCCGTCGGGATAATCATAAACGGTCAAGGACAGGAGCAAACTCCTGCACCGAAAATGAAGGGGCGGTGTATTCTCCGGCAATCGTGGGTCATCTAACCTCATCACTAATCCATGCCGTTCTGCGCACATCTCAGTCGTCCGGTCATCCATGATTGCAGAAAATTCAACTCCGATAACATCATCATTGCCCTTCATCTCAATTAATCGACCCATTGAATCAGCTCGTGTTATCTCGGTTCGGGCTATCGTCTCAATTCGTGCGTTGGTCATTCTTGATAGCACATCTGAACTCTCACGCAGTGCCTTCATTCGTTCCTGCAACGTTGAACCTGTCATCATTGAGCCACGAATAACTTCACGCGTCTTTTCAAGAACATCTGCACTCAGTACTCCGGCTAATTTCGGCACATAATCCTTCAGCCAGTTCACCGCCGATTCTGGTATCACTTCTTGCCATTCATCTGAGACTTCTTCATTCATGAATGCCTGCAATACCTCTATCAGTTTTTCTTCTTCGTCCTTGTCTGAGAGATTTATCCGTCCGTGATACTTTGTACCCTGCTTTGCATGTCTCAATTCCTGAACGTACACATGATTAAGCCAGTAGCCTTGTGCTAATGCCTGTCTTAATGTCCGTTCTAATGTCTGGGTGAATTTTGAAGGGAGTTCCTGAATATCTGATACGTAGCCTGAAGCTATTTCCTGTTCTGCCTGCTTTAGAAATTTTTTAAGCCAATTATGCGTTATCGCTTTAAGATTTTGCGTTGCCTCGCGGTATAACTTCGTCCATATTCGCGCCGTCCTTGCTATTAAGTCCCGTCTCGATTGTTTGCGTTGTTCCCGGTATCGCTTTCGTTTTGTCGTTCTAACCGCCATTCTGGATATGCTGCTCCTTCTTCTGCCTCTGGTAAACCTAACATCTCTCGCATCCACGCTCTATCACTTTCAGGCGCAATTACTCCGGCATTCGCTAAGTTCAATAACATATTGCTCAATGTTAATTTCTCTGCACTCGTTACTTCATCCGTAAGCATAAAATCTCCGTATGATTCCTGCTCGCCGAAATTCCATTCGATTAACGGCCTCCACAGCTGTTCTAGTTCTGCGTCTATGTAATCCGCCGCTAATGATGTTGCAGTCGCATTGAATAATTCAAAGTGCACCTGTCCAAGTGAATATGAACCACCGTTCTCACCGCTCCCAAGTAATGAAGGCAGAAACATCGCACGGTATATCATCTTGTCGCATATCTCTAAAGCCTGTACGTAATTGCTGCTTATTGCCCCGCTTGGCGTGAATATCGCCTGTATCTCGCTGTTTTCATCTGTCGTTATATATGAACGCGAATTCAAGTTTGAGAGTGCCTCTTTTATCATTTTCCGCGT
>JAFPWQ010000094.1 GCA_017394925.1 Synergistaceae bacterium | reverse complement strand
GGACTATGACGGAGAAAAAATCACCAGAGCGTCAGTTATTCAGGGAAATTAACAGTGTCTGGTTACCGCCTCCAGATTTAAGTATATCGCAATGGGCGGATGAATTTCGTAGAATTCCTCCAGAGGCGAGTGCAGAACCCGGCGCATGGAGGACATCGAGAGCGGAATATCAGCGTGAGATAATGGACGCAATCAGTGATCCGTTAATTGAACGAGTAATCGTAATGACGGCGGCGCAGGTAGGCAAGACAGAGATATTGCTAAACACTATTGGGTATTTCATAGATCAGGAGCCAAGTCCGATTTTGGTATTACAGCCGACGCTTGACATGGGGCATAGTTTCTCGAAGGACAGATTAGACCCAATGATCCGGGATACGCCAGCCTTGCGGGGAAAAATCAAGGAAGCCCGAAGCCGTGATTCAGGGAATACGATAATGCACAAAAAGTTTTTAGGCGGACATGTAACGATTTCAGCGACGAATTCGCCTGTATCATTGGCATCAAGGCCGATAAGGATATTGCTTTGTGATGAAGTAGACAAATATCCTCCGTCATCTGGTAAAGAGGGCGACCCTTTGACGCTTGCGATGAAGAGGACACAAAATTTCTGGAACAGGCGCATAGTGTGGGTGAGTACGCCGACACTATTGCAGACATCGAGGATATACAAGGGTTATCAGGTAAGCAGTCAGGAAGAATGGTACATCCCGTGTCCGTCATGCGGAGAATATCAGCCGTTATCGTGGGAGCAGATAACGTTCAAAGACATACCCGAACCTGTAATGAAATGTGTGAAGTGCGGTGCTATTCACAACGAAGTAGAATGGAAAGCCGGACAGGAGCGCGGAAAATGGGTATCGCATAATCCCGATGAGAAAAAGATACGCGGATTTCACATGAATGCGTTTGCATCAGGCTGGGCATCATGGCGTGATTTAGTGAAACAGTATCAGGAGGCGTTCATTAACGGCGAGGAAGCGTTAATAGGCTGGTGGAATACAGTATTAGGCTTGCCGTATGAGAACACGAGCGGAGCAATAGAAGTTGAAGCCTTAGAATCGCACCGTGAAGAATACCCTGCTGAATTACCCGACGGCGTATTAGTTCTTACCTGCGGAGTAGACACACAGGATGACAGATTAGAATGCGAAGTAGTCGGCTGGGGAATAGGTCATGAATCATGGGGCATTGAATACAGAGTATTTTATGGAGATCCCGGACAAAAAGAAGTATGGCAGGCACTAGATGATTTTCTGAGTAAGACATGGAGCTATTCCAACGGTGATAAATTAGGCTTAGCGTGTGTATGCATAGACAGTGCGGGACATTTCACGGATGAGGTGTACAAATACTGCAAGCCGCGAGCCAGACGGAATATATTCGCGATAATCGGACGTGGGCGTGAGGGAATGCCGAGTGTGAGCAAGCCAAGCCGTAATAATAGAAGACATGTAGTGTTATTCACATTGGGAGTCAACACGATAAAAGGCACGTTATTTTCACGGTTAAAAGTAGAGAATCACGGAGCGGGGTATTGTCATTTTCCGTTGGACGCGAAGCACAATCACAGAGGTTATGATGCAGTATATTTCAAGGGCTTATTGTCCGAGCGCATGGTAGTAAAACGAGTGAAAGGACGCGACACAATCACATGGGAGCCACGCAGTGCAGGAATACGCAATGAGCCTTTAGACACACGGGTATATGCGACAGGTGCGCTTGAACTCTTTAATCCGAATTTTGAGATGCACAGGAGACGCAGAAATCGTAAATCAGGAACATCAATGCCGAAGTTAAAGCAGCCTGTATATGAAGAGAAGCCAGAAGAAATGAACCCACCAGAAATAAAGCCACCAGAGAAGAAAGTAAATGTGAATCGCAAAGTAACATCAGGATTTTTCCGGCGAGGATTAAGAATGTAAGAGTGAGGAGGGAAGACAATGACAGAGCATGAAATAGAAATGCTCCCCTTGTTACTTATGTTTTTTTCTTTTTGGGAATGTTCATTGCGCTTATAAGGCACAATGATGACATAAATAAAATTGAAAATGACATACGCAATTTATATGAGGAGTTATGGAGGCTGAAGATGGCAGATACAGCGATGAAGGAGCAACTAGCTATAGCTCAAGCCCGTCTGACTCTGTACTACAAAGCCGAGAAAGCAATATTGAGCGGCCAGTCCTACGAGGTGGAAGGTCTGAAATTAACGCGAGCAAATCTCAAAGATGTACAGAACATGATAGCCGCGTTAGAAAACAAGATTTCGGCGTTGAAAGCGAAAATGAGAGGCCGTAGCAAATTCAGGATAGTACGTCCGGGCTGGTGATGAAATGAGCAGACAAAGAAAGCGAACAAGTATAAAGAATTCGGGTTATTCGCATTACGGAGCGAGCCGGACAAAACCGAGTGTATCAGCGTGGTATTCATACTCTAAATCGCCGAGTGAAGACATCACCGACAACTTGGAACTCTTGCGTGAACGTTCACGTGATTTATATTCGGGCGGAGGGCCATTAGGGCGGGGAGCGATTGACCGTGTAGTGTTGAATTCCGTAGGAGCAGGTTTAACTCTCAGCTGTCGAATCAGTGCAGAGAGGCTTGGACTGTCAGAGGAGGAAGCCGCCGAATGGGAAGAGAACACTGAGCGTGAGTTTTCATTCTGGGCGGAAAGCAAAGACTGCGACATAACGCGCACGATGAATTTCTACGAGCTTCAGAATTTGTGCTTCAAGTCCGTATTGCTGAACGGTGATGCACTAGTCATGCTGCCGATGAGACACACGAAGAATTTCCCGTATGATTTGCGAATAGCCCTGATAGAAGGCGACCGACTGACAGACCCTCCAATGCGCACATACAATGCGATGATAGACGGAGGAGTTGAGTTTGACCTTGACGGCAAGCCGGTAGCCTATCACATAGCGAATAAACATCCATTGAGTGAATTATCCGGTCTGCCCAGACTTGAATACGTGAGAGTACCTGCATTTGGAATGAATACAGGCCGCCGTAACGTGCTGCATTTATTGCCGCTTGAACGAATCGGACAGCACAGAGGAGTGCCGTTTTTATCCCCCGTGATTGAGGTGTAAAACAGCTTGGCAGATACACGGACGCGGAGCTAATGGCGGCGGTAATCGGAGGAATATTTGCGATATTCTTTGAGCATGGAGTGAATGACGATGATATTTCTGATTATGTTGGTGAGGAGTCAATGGCGAGTGATTTGGGCATTCGAGAACGCCGAGATGAAGAACTCAAAGCGTGGCGTGAAGGGTTAAACACTGTCGGAGTGAATGACATGTACGGAATGATAGCGGATTTACCCGAAAGGACGAGTGCAAAATCAATCTCACCAGCAAGACCGAATACGGCGTTTGATGCGTTTGTATTGTCGTTAGTGCGTCAAATCGGGAGTGCATTGGGAGTACCTGCAGAAGTCTTATTGCTGAACTTTGAGAGTTCGTACAGTGCATCACGTGGAGCATTACTAGAGGCGTGGAAATTATTTCATTACTGGCGTTCATGGTGGGAGATAAATTTCTGTCATCCTATATATGAAGAATGGCTGAACGAGGCAGTCTTGCGTGGACGTGTAAAAGCACCCGGATTTCTTGATGATCCTATGATACGTTACGCGTATTCGTGGGCAGACTGGACCGGGCCGTCTCAGGGACAATTAGACCCAGTGAAAGAGGTCAACGCGGCAATCTTGAGAGTTCAGAACGGATTTAGCACGCGTCAAAGGGAGACAGCAGAATTAACCGGCGGGGACTGGGAATTAAATCACCGTCAAAGAGTGAAGGAAGAGAAATTGCGCAAAGAGGCAGGATTTGCAGAGATGGTTACGCTAAATACACGGGAGGATAACGGCGATGATTAAACATATGTATATAGCTGAGTGTGATTTGTGCGGCAAGGTTAAACCCGCAAAGTTAATATCAGACGGTTATCATGATGATACATATGATTTGCCGTGTGGCTGGGGCTATGCTCACAACAAGGACTTCACGTTATGCCCTGAATGCTTTTCACTGAGAGGTGGTGATAACAGTGTGGAAAGTAACAGCGAAGGCCGCGAATGAAGCTGAGATATTGCTATATGACCAAATAGCAGATTTTGATATTTCAGAATGGGGATTTATCAGTGCAAAAGGATTAATTAATCAGATAAAGGCACTCGGAAAAGTAGAGAATATCACGCTGAGAATAAATTCTGTAGGCGGAGATGTATGGCAGGCGCAATCAATGTACAGTTATCTGAGGTCTCATGCGGCGAAAATCACGGTACGGGTTGACGGAATAGCGGCGAGTGCGGCAAGTCTTGTAGCGATGGCGGGAGACAAAATCATAATGCCGTCAAATTCACTCATGATGATACATAATCCTTCCGGCGGAGTATACGGAGAAGCTGAAGACCTGAGAGACACGGCAGAAATACTTGATAAAATCCGCGACACGTTAGCGAATGTGTATGTTTCGAGGACAGGACTTGAGCGTGAAAAGATAATTTCAATGATGGATTCGGAGACATGGATGACGGCGGATGAAGCGCATGACCTGAAATTCTGTGATGAAGTTGAAGAAGCAGTTGAAGTTGCTGCAATGGCAGTCAAAGGCGGAATGATTTTCAGAAATGGTTTCGGTTTCGCTCGTGTGGATGAAAATTTGAGTGCGAAACTGCCTGAAAATATTGTGATGAGAGCATTTAAGAAGGAGGATAAAAACGAAATGGAAATAAAACCTTCAGTTTTTGTAATTGAGACCACTGCGGACTTAGAGCATCAATATCCAGATTTGGCGGCAGAAATTAAGAATACAGCCAATGAAGCTGGATACAATCGCGGAGTTCAGGCGGAACGTGAAAGATTAAAGGCTCTTGACAGTCTTAATGCGTCCGGCTGTGAAGAGATAATTGCGCGTGCGAAGTACGAAGACCCGAAAGACGCGCGCGACATAGCAGTAGAAATTCTGCAGAAAATGAACGCACAAGCACAGTTAAACGCCTTGCACATAGACGCAAAAGCAGTAGACCCGGTATTACCGCCTGAAAAAGACATGCCCGAAGATAAAGCCGGAAGGGACGCGGCAATTACGGCAGTAGCGAATGAGCTTAACAGGTTAAGGGGGTATAAGTAAATGGCAGATAAGACACCAGTAACATTAAAACTTTTCAGGACAGAAGGAACAATACCGCCTCCCGATGATTTAATCGCAGGCAGTAAAGGTGCGGTATACACAGATATTGTGAAAGTATCAGCAGCCGGAGAATTCAAACGCGGAACGTTAATGATGACAGGCACAGACGGTTATATACCTTCAACGCAGGCGGGATTAGCTACAGCGAACGGAATATGCATACTCAGTGAGACTATCACGGTCAGCGAGAACGAATACGCCGAGACACCCGCATATTTTGAGGGAGAATTCAATGATGCGCGGATAATATTCCCGTTTGAAGGTGAGAATGATGATCATGATGCACTTGTTGAATCAGTTCGAGATGTTCTGAGGAGTGCAAAAATATTTCTGAGACACATAAACCCGTAAGGAGTGAGATAAAAATATGAACATAATGGATTATTACGAGCCGAAAATGGTGATGGGAGTAATAGAACAGACGTTGCCGTTGAGGACATTTTTCAAGCAGAGATTTTTCAACAACCCAGTAATGTTTCCAACGCCTGAAGTGAGTTTTGAGTTTCAGGAAAAACGCAGAAGATTAGCACCGTATGTGAATCCGAAATTAGGTTCAGAGGCAATTGAACGTGATGAATACGGAGTAAAGACCTATGGAACGCCGTATATTTCCCCGAAACGAGTAATCACGAACGATACTTTAATTCAGAAATTACTCGGTGAGCCATCATATAATTCAGGCTTAACCCCAGCGGACAGGGCAGCGAAAATAGCGGCGCAGGATATTCTTGATTTGCAGGACACAATCTGGAGACGTGAAGAATACATG
>JAFPWQ010000093.1 GCA_017394925.1 Synergistaceae bacterium | reverse complement strand
TATAAGCCGAACGTGATAATCGATGACGGAGCAGATGTAGTTACGACACTTCATACTCAGAGACAGGATTTGATTCCGAACATATGCGGAGCCTCAGAGGAAACGACATCGGGAGTCAAACGCTTAAAGGCAATGGCGAATCAGGGCGTTCTGAAATTCCCCGTTCTTGATGTGAATGACGCATTGAGCAAATATCTCTTCGATAATCGTTACGGCACTGGTCAGTCAGTGTGGGACGGATTCATTCGCACTACGAACATGATTGTGGCAGGCAAGACGGTCGTCATTGTCGGTTACGGCTGGTGCGGAAGAGGTGCGGCAATGAGGGCTGCGGGTTTTGGTGCTCACGTTGTCGTAACGGAAATTGACCCCCATAAAGCATGTGAGGCATTAATGGACGGTTTCAGAGTCATGAGCATGGAGAAGGCCGCATCAGTCGGTGATATATTCCTGACGTTTACGGGGAACATTCACGTAATCAGACGCGAACATTTTATGCGCATGAAGAACGGTGTAGTCTTAGGGAATGCAGGACACTTTGACGTTGAAATAAGCAAGCCGGATCTCTCAGCACTCGCAGACCACGTTGAACATTTACGCGATAACATTGACACGTACGTAATGAAGGACGGAAGACGCATTAATTTGCTCGGCGAAGGAAGACTCACTAATCTTGCGTGTGCTGACGGTCATCCCATTGAGATTATGGATCTGAGTTTCTCATTGCAATTAGAATCAGCACTGCATGTTTACACTCACAAGTTAGAGCCGGGACTTTACCGTGTACCGGAAGAAACAGACAGGGCAGTAATGGAATCAAAACTTTCGGCACTGGGAATCGAAATTGATACGATGACCGATGAACAGGTCGAATATATGCGAAGCTGGCAGGAGTAAGTGAATTATGGCAACGTTATTCAA
The DNA here is from genome assembly GCA_017394925.1 of Synergistaceae bacterium. Classification (GTDB taxonomy): domain Bacteria; phylum Synergistota; class Synergistia; order Synergistales; family Aminobacteriaceae; genus JAFUXM01. Next base: position 1,934 of record JAFPWQ010000093.1, on the reverse strand, counting down.
AGATGTATTAATGACTGACGGCTCAAGGACGAAGGCAGAACGTGTTCATATTCTGGTCTCAAAGGGCCGAATCGAATCAATTCTTGATGTGAATCAGAATCCTCCGGCGGCTGACAAAATAGTATACGGTCATGGAAAAATGGCGGTTATTCCGGGATTCGTGAACGCACATACACATGCGGCAATGATATTATTGCGCGGACTCGGCGAAGAAGCTCCGTTAATGGAATGGCTGCAGAATAAAATCTGGCCTGTCGAAGAAAAACTCACGCCCGAATATATTTACTGGGGAACGTTAAGCGCAATTCTCGAAATGCTTTCAACGGGTACAACATGCTTTGCTGATATGTATTTTGAGATGGACAGAGCAGCAGAAGCAGCGTTAAGTTCTGGAATACGTGCGGCTTTTTGCAGGGGCATAACGGCGGGCGAACCTGGAAAACTTGAACGTTCACTGCAGAATAATCTTGAGCTTGCAGAAAATTATCATGGCCGCGAAGGATTAATCACCGTTCAGCTTGGGCCTCATGCACCGTATACAGTCCCGTTGGATTTCATGAAAGTTATATGCGATGCGGCAAAAGCTCATGGTCTTGGAGTACATTTTCATTTTCTTGAGACCAAAGGCGAACTCGATAATCTTGGAATGAGTCCAGAAAAATATCTCAATGAGTCAGGCTTGCTTACTGTTCCGTATCTTGCACTCGCTCATGCAGTATGGCTTGACCCTGCGATAAATCTTCCTGAGAATATTACGCTCGTACATAATCCTTCAAGCAATCTCAAACTCGGAAGCGGAATCATGCCGCTAGACAAATGGCTTGAACGTGATGTACCTGTTGCAATCGGCACAGACGGAGCATCGAGCAATAACAGGTTAGACATGTGGGAAGAAATGAGAACGGCTACATTGCTTCACAAGGGAGTAAACATGAATCCTGTTATCGTTCCTGCGGTTGATGCTCTGAGAATGGCAACGTATGAAGGTGCGCGTGCGTTTGGATTTTCACAGAAGGGAATGATTCGCGAGGGCTGGGTTGCAGATTTAGTTCTCGTGAATCTCGACAAGCCGAATTACATCGGTGTGAACGAAGAAAATCTTGCGGCATATCTCGTTTATGCGGGAAGTTCTGCTGACGTTACCGGCACAATGATTAACGGCAGATGGGCTTATCGGAACGGAGAATATCCTGCGCTTGACCGTGAAGAGATTATGACTAAAGCACGTGAAGCAAGAGAAGCAATCACGCGTTAAGAGTAAACTACAAAAAGAATTCCTCTCTGAAATTTTCGGGGAGGGATTTTTTTATGCTTAACTGTGAACATAAAAAATTTTAGGATAAGTTTTATGCTATAATAGCCTTCATGATAAATTAACCATAGCATCCAGCTGAAAAAGGATGTGCATTCCTTTATGCTGTCTTATCCTGTGAAGTATTATATCACAGTGAAGATTGGATAATTATCGGTTGAATGCTCAAGATAATTTTGCGCTGGGTGATTTCTTGTGAAAAAGTGAATACTCAGTGCAACAGTTTTATTTTTCGTGAGAGGAGGTGTAAGTCATGGGATTTCTGGATAGTATGTTCAAATCAGTTCAAAAAGGCATGATGTCGCAGTTTGGGATTAATCGCCCCAGAGATGCTTTGAGAGTTCTTGAGAATATTATTCGCAGCAACAGAGATGACGAAGATAAAGTGAGATATGCAAAACCGATTCTTATGTGGCTTAAAAAATTATCGCTCTCGAATGATAGTCAGGCATCAGAAGCAAATTACGTACTTGATGAAGTCAGAAGCCGTTACGAATATTTTCTTGATGAAAATAGTCTTCGAGTGTAATTGTGAAAAAACACAGTTCCCTTCGTGATTCATGCGAGGGGAATTTTTATGCGCGCATATGAGATACAATAATTGCATGACAGAACTATATAT
>JAFPWQ010000092.1 GCA_017394925.1 Synergistaceae bacterium | reverse complement strand
TGTGCTTACGCTCGATTCATCATAGACACAGCATAATATCTTCATGTTTAATCTGCACATTTCTATTCCGCGTTCTTCTGAATCAACACGGTCAACTGCCTTCACTATCACAGACGGGAAATTATTCGCAAAATCTTCTCCCGTGTAATTCTCGATCGCATTCTCACTGTATGTATTTAACGTTATCCCTTCGGCCTGAGGTATATACTGCGCAAAAATTTTCACGTTCTGTAATTTCCCGTTCTTGCCGGGCAGTGTCCAGCCATAAAATAAACGCTCCAGCCTCGCGGCTAAAGCGTCAATTAATTCTAATTCATTCATTCCAGCTTCACCTCATTATACCCAGCTCCCGCATCGTCCAGTATCTTATCTGCTGAGCCATGCGCTTATTGGTTCGTTCTTCTACTTCCGGCATCACTGACTCATTATCTGCCAGCTGCGATATTGCCGGCCCCGTTAAGACATGCAAGCCCGTAAAGCTTCCGTATTTGCCTTTTCCGATTCGCATGACCGGCAAATCATTATGTTCAAGAATAAAACCCCGCGAAAATTTATGCATACTTCCGCGCTTCACTCCTCCCATGACATAACCGGGGGATTTGCGCTTTGCAGGTGCTTTTTGCGGCTTCAGCATGTATGACTTCAAACTATGACGCGTATCCCTGACCGTGATTTGGACATCCTCATCTGAAATATTTACACGCATGGCCTTTCGTACTGCACTGTATTTTACGTAATATTCACGCGTTACTCCCTTTGATATTCCCGTCGATATTATTTTGCCGCCCTCACGCAATGCATGTTTTATCACACTCTGAATCTTTCCAGGCATCCCTGATAATAACTGCATCGCACGTCTGACTTCTTCTTTGTCGATTTTTAACTCTATCACTTTTAACCGCGATTAAATTCTTCCTGCGTGATTCCAATTTGCTTTAACTGACGTTTCCAGACTATTACGGGAATTTCTCCGTCTCCATGCAATAAGCGCGTGTATCTGTATGACCCGTCAGATAATTTCAGACGATAATATTCATGATCCGTATTCCTGTATAATTCCCAGCCATGACGATTTAAATATTTTCTTACTTCGCGTATCTTAGGCATTCTCTTATTTCGCTTTCTTCACTAAGCAATATCTTCATCAAATACGGGATTTCTTTTTCATGGCCAGTCTTCCAGTTCTTTATGTCTGCCGTTAAATTCATTGCCCATTCTTTGAGACTATGCACAAGTTTATTTCTGCATTCTTCATAGTCCGTGCTGCTCTCTATCGCATACGGGAATTCTTTCGCCTGCATGCAATATACGCCGTCTTCCTGTTCGCATTCAACCGTAAACGTTAATCTGTTCAGCGAGTCATTTACTGTTATGTCTGATTCTTTTATTCTTTCTTCCATGACACTATCACCTCATGCAATATCATATCATTCATTCACTCTCAGATTTACACGCCAGTATACCCCCTGTACTTTTTCGCTTTCACTCACATAATATGCACGGCCGTTTATACGCAATACCTGATTGACCTGTATGTCTCTCACGTCTGACACACGGCATAAAAACATGCATTCATTCCGGCTTAATATCCCTGTCTGCGAATCATATACCCGGCTGTACTTCACACGCGTTAATATTCCAAGTATCTTATGACCGTTCACATCATGCATACGGGCAAATGCATTCATATCAAAAAAGCACTCATGACTTAACATATCATCATGAATGCTTCCGATCAGACTTTCAGGTTCTGCGTATATCTTCTTTAATTCACGTCCTAAACTGCTGCGTTCTTTAACACATACCATGATTCATTATCCATGGGCATAGGCAGAGGCCTCGAACTTAATATTAATTTTCTCACCGGAGGATCCTGACTCGTTACCACATAAGGCACATAACGACCCATTGATACAGCATATTCGTTATCCTTAATATACGTTACTGCTCCGTATAACATCATATTTCTCTCCTGTGAGCTTTGAAGTATCGCAGTCCCTTCATCAATCAACGGCTTATTCATTCCGGCTTCTTCGTCATAATACATGTCTAAATACTGGTACACGTTCAGAAATAATCCAGGCAATAATAACGTGCAGACATAATTTCCTCCGTCGGACTGATTCAATGACGGGTCAAGAACAACCCCGTTGTCATGTCTCAATTTCTGAAAGCCCTTATTCTTTGAGAGTGCAATTGCCGCTTTATATCCCAGTATAAGCATATCCGGCGTAATTCCTGCCTGCATTAAGATATATGCCTTCTCCTGTAACTTGCTGAATATATCATACGTCTCTGTCCAGGTATTAGCACTCTCATCACTGATATTCGTAAATCCATAATCAATTTCGCCATTTATACCATTGCCCGATATATTTATCTTGCCGTCCTGCTTCAGCCTCGCACACATGTACTCTTCGCGTCTGAAAAGAGCCGTCTGCAATTCATCCAAATCTCTTATCGCTAATTCCTGCGCACGCATGGCCGGATCATAACCTGAATCCCATTCTGATTCTCCTAACAGCTTCATGTTCAGCGTATCATTCGTTATTACCCTTGAGCCACTCAATAACGGCGGCTGATATGTCCTTAACTGGTAGCCTTCACGCTCTAACGGCACGCTCCCCGCATGCGAACTCGTATATGGCAGTAATCTCCTGTTGTCCTTTGCGTATTCAAAACTCACTGACTCCGTCGGATATGTTAATGAGTCAGAAAAAAATCTTGACCTGAAAAACATACGGGGCGGATTGGCTTTCTCTATCACCCCGCGTAAAAATTTCGGCTCATAATAATTCATGCTCTCACCTCTCACCTGATATATATTCCGTGTTGCCTCAGCGGCAAATGTCCTTCGAGTATCACATCAAAATCTGCTATTAATCTCTTCTGACTGAATACCCCAGAAAAATATCCGTACGTCAGCGCGTTATCCTCTGATTTGTTATTCACGTCCTCGCATAAGATACATAACTCCTTCGCACTCGCAAGCCCTGCACTTGTCGCCGCAGTAAATATATTATCGCCTGAACTCATTAACACCTGACCGCGTTTATATTCACACGGCCCAGCTACATGAATATAATCTGCAACGTCATTCTTCTGCACTAAATCATCAGCCGCTATCACTTCAACTGAATCATAAAATTTTCGCTTTATCACTGCTCCGCTCATTATGCATACCCTCTCATTCTGTTCATCATTTTCACTCCCGATTCAACTTCATCTCTTGACGGCATCTTTGCGCTTACATCTCTGCATTCCCACGAATCAAATTTCATGTCGCTTAATCTTTTTCTCGAATCCTTCATCGACTTCACCAAATCTACAGCTATTGCGCTCGCTGTTGCAAATGTCTCATATTTCGCACGCGTGATTATTTCTTCACGTTCCGAACTCATTAACTCATCAAGTTCTTGTAATCTCTTTCTTTCATCTCTGACTCCGGCCATGTAGGCATCGCTGACTTTGTCATGAACTTCTCCGCTCACTTCATCCACAAATCCCTTTGCTTTGGCTTCATGCCCGTTCATCCATGTCTCAGCTTTCATCATCGCTAGTATTTCATCGTGAGGAATCCCAGTACGCAATTCATATATTCCTGCACATGATTCGCGTATCCTGTCTAATGATTCGGCTGTTTTCTGCATATCCTCTGAATCTCCTTCACAATATCCCCACGGGTTATGTATCATCATTAACGCATTCGAAGGCATTATGATTTTATTTCCGCACATCGCTATGATACTTGCGGCCGAAGCACATATACCGTCAATATATACCGTTTGTTTACTGCAAGGGAATTCACATAATGATAGATACCGAATGCCTCGTTTATCTCTCCGCCGTATGAACTTATCCGAAGCGTTATCTCTTTCACGTCCATATCCTTTAACTGTGTCAGCATCCCGCGCGCCGTTACTCCGTCCCTGCCTATTTCATCATAAAGTAACAACTCAACCTTTCCTGCTTCATTCTTCACCTGATACATTTATATCCTCCTCCTGTGTGTATTCAGCCATGCAGTTATTTCTCTCATTCTGAAAAATTGCTCTTTGCCTATCCAGATTGATTCGGGAAAATCTTTTGATTCAAGTATCTTTTTGAATTTCCCGAATGCTGATCTCAGAAATTCAATGAGTTCATGAACTTCAATTAATTCTCCGCAGATTAATCTCTCAGCCTTTACTGCCATTTCTTAAACTCTCCTCACGCTGTAACTGACGAACATTCAAGTCATAATCTTCGCCGGTTAATTCTGCAGTCTCTTTCTGACGCGTACTGAACCCATTCTGAACTCTCAGTGCCGCCGCGTTCACTTCTTTAACCGGGTCTAACTGTCCCTGACTCGGTCCGGTCCATTCTGCCCACGCATACGCTTTCCGAAGAACATCATCATCAAAATATCCGGGGGCTTTGATTCTCCCAAGCAATACGGCCTCGCTTAACCATTCTTCATATATCACCTGGCAGAAATTCATCGCAAACCATGATCGCCAATATTTAAATAACTTCCAGGCTTCAAGCAATGCTCCTCGTGAGGCTGAATACGAACTGGTGAACTGCATTAATATCAATTCAGCGGGCAATCCTAATGCACTTCCGATTTGCCTCACCAGAGACTGAATGAACGCATCAAAACTTACATTCGGCCTGTTGGGACTCACGCTTACGGGTTTAACTCCTTCGGGCAAATCCATAATCGCACTGTATAACTGCTCCTGTGATATTCCTTCAAGCCCGGTTGTTTCTCCGAGTCCTTCTTCGACTGCAAAATCTTCCTCGCCGATATTCATTTCATCACGCGGCTCATGCTCGAAAAATATCGCGTACATTCCCGACACTACTGCCGCCATTAACTCCGCATCCGTATATCTTCCAAGCTGACGCAGAACTTCAATCACAGGTGCTAGAAACGGCACGCCTCTATGCTGATTGATACGTTCAGGATTCATTAAGTGTATGATGTTACGCCTCCCAGAGTTATAACCGAATACACGAATTCTTTTATGTTCAAGCAATGGCTGATGTAAAATTTCGGCATTCGGATTCCTGTTCGCTATCCAGTAGGCAACCGGTTCACCTGACACATCAAGTTCAACCCCTTCGTCAATCATTCGGTCTAAATATTTCTCCGTCGGACTTTCAAGACGCTCTGACTCAATTAACTGTATGCATAACGAATACGCATTCGGCTCAATTTTTCTCATGGGCAAAAGCACAAGACATTCACCGTCCAACAAAACGCTTTTCATGGCCAATGATTGAAGCTCGTAGAAATTAAGCATTCTGGAAATATCACAGTCTTTATTTTCTGCCCAGTATGAAAATTCTGATTCAGTCTGACTTGCCCATTCCCGCGCTTTACTCTCACTCATTCCGAGACGCTCAGGGTCAATTCGAACGTTTAGCTTCAACCCCGATCCGATTGCATTCAATACTAATCTGTCAATTGCTCCTCTGCCTAACGGACCGCCCCCTGCATATAAATCTCTTGAACGTTCACGCAAGATCTTTATGTTCTGGGAAATATCTTCATGAGGCGATTTGCTTGATGCGTACCACTTCAATAATGCAGGCCTCGATCTGCTTGCTCCGTGCTGTGAATATCCTGATGCATTCACTCTCATTTTTCGGCTCATTTTATTCTTACCTCATCTCCGGGTATCACATATCGTATTCTTGATCGTTTATATGCCGGATTTAATTTTCTTTCCAGACGCAAATATTCCCGTTCAAGTTCTGAGATTAATTTCTGCACTTTGCTTAAATCCGCACGCGTTAAACTTAATCCCTCAACTGAATAACTCTGCCCGGCTAATATTGCCTTTTCTGCCCTGAGATATAAATTCAGTCTTGCCTCTATAATTTGCAGACGTTCACGCGAATTCATATAGCTCATTGCTTCATCCCCTCCGTATATTTCCGCCGCAATACGCATGACTTGAATCAGGACAAAATTTTTTCGCAGCAGGACTCTTTAACGTCCCGGCTAAATTTTTCATATCATCATGCCTCCGCGTATTATTCTGACTGTTTTATTCTTTCTTTGCGTTCTCTGCGTTTCAATGCACGTTTGATTTTTCGGGCTGACATTGGTCTTGTGTCCCATAATGCCGGCGGAATGGTTGTCGTCTTCATGGCCGGATATAATTCGCGGATTAAGTATTTCATACGCTCCTGCTGCATAGACCCTGCAGTCAAGGGGTTCATTCCTGATATGCCTGTCTCTCTGTTCCCAGCGAATAACATCTTTTCCACGTTCACGTTTCAGTATCATCCTCTCGCTCAATAAACCCTGAAAATATTTCCTGTCATATCCTCTGTTACGTGTCTCTGAATCCAACGGAAAATATGACAGTATCCAGGTGTAAATTTCTTAGCGTTCAGCCTCGAATGCAGTACGCCTTTAATCGTGCTGACCCCCAATGTGAATAGCAATACACGCCTGCGGTTGTTACGCGTTGGTCTGCTCACTGACGGCAAACCCATTTGTCCGCGTCCCACTATCGCAAATACATTCCGTTTCACCTTGCCTTTGCAGAATAAATATACTTCGTCCGTGAAATGTCCCCCTGAATCTATGCATGTACATGCAACACGTAATGCTTCACCGTCTGCATAATGCCATTCCCTGAGTAAATACTCGTCTAACATCTGCCATAATTCACTGCCCGCTGGATTGCCGTATATCACCCGGTAATCTATGCCCCATGATTCATGATTGACTCCCCAGCCGACAGTCTCACATTCAACTCTGTCATCCTGAACATCAACGCCGCAAGTCAAAACTTTCACACCTTCGGGAATTTCAGCATCATAAACTTCACCGTGCGATTCAATTTCTTCAAGCTCAATAATCCCGCCGGAACTCTCAAACGGTTCACCTAAGACTGTATTAACCCACACTTTTAATTGCTCTTCTCCGTTGTTATATGCCTCTGTGTACTGCTCTATGAGATTTGCCCATGATACCCACGGACTAGCAAATGCGTTCATGTGAAAACCTCTGTTTTTCGTTACAGCCGGATTCATGACCTGCCATTGTCCTTTATGCTGATTTTCGCTCCAGTCTCGCTGACTGCCTTCATACCCGCAGTGTTAACATATCATGACTGGTTCAGTCCGTTCTTTATAGATTATGCGTGCCCATTCAAACGAGTTATATTTCCCGCATCGTTTGCACGGCACAGTCCATTCTTCCTGACTCGAATTCTCAAACGCCTGAGATATTCTTGATGTGCTTCTCAATGTCGGCGTCGATACCCAGACTATACGCCTGTTCCAGAAATTCTGAGTCCTTTTCATGGCAAGTGTCAAAGGGTCTCCTTCAGTGCCTGCACTCAAAGGATACCTGTCAACTTCATCGCATAATAAAATTCTTATCGGCCGTGATGCAAGACTTGCCGGTGAATTTGCTCCTGCAATCGTGATATGTCCTCCTGCAAATTTCTTGTGCAAAAGCGTATTGCCTGAATCGCGTGTTCTTGGATCTGCTATTTTTGCGCTTAAGCACGGCGTATCTCTAATCATGGGTGCAAGTCTGTCTTTGCTGAATGATTCGCCCATTTCAAGCGTGGGATTAATGAGTAAAATCGGTGCGGGTTCTTTGTCGATATAGTAGCCTATAGTGTTAAGAATGATTTCGCTTTTGCCTACTTGAGCGGCTGTCATCATGATAACCCGTTCAGTTAATGAATCGCTTATGGCATTCATGATCTCACGCTGATATTCTGCACGTGATGTATTCCAGATACCAGGTTCAGCACTTGCCTCCGGTGGTATGCGTCTGAATTCATCAGCCCATTGTGATATGCTTAAATCCGGCGGCGGTAACCAGAATGATTTATCCAGTATCATTTATTCGCTCTCTCATTCCATGCTCTTATCATTTCGGGAATTTCGTCTTTGAATGCTTTTAGCTGTGTTTGCGGACGGACTATGCAGGCAGGATTTACACATTTGTGCCCGCAGAACGGACAAGGCTTTAATTCTTCATGAAACGAGTTTTCCTTCGGCAAGCTCATTTAATATCTCAACCACACTTTCTTTTATTCTCCATGCTATAACCTGTTCAGTTTCACCCGTTAATCTCGGTGCAAGTTTAGCCGGAAGTCCCAATAATTTATTCTTAACGCTCGTAACAATATCAGCATAGGCCTTATTGACTGCATCACGGTGAATATATTCTCCGCGTTCGATTTTATTCCGGAATTCAAATCTGTCAGCACGCGCATTAGTTAATCTGATTTGTGCCTCGATTAATTCCTGATTCTTTAACTGATTCATTTTTTCTCTTTTCTCCTGCTTTTTATACTTTTTACATATATTGTTTGAGTATATCAAACTTTATTTTAGTGAAAATCTAGCCAAAAATGAGCCTCAAATGTAGAATTTATCTGTATCTAGCAAAAAAGCGGGGTCTGGGAGGCTCATAATGTAGTTATGGGCATCAAACAGTACCTTTATAATAGAACGTGTAAATTCAGATGTAAAAAAAAACAACGGCCGCGCATAAAACAGCAGAGCAATAGAACGTGTTACAAGGTCGGGTTTTAACGAACACGTTCAAAAGCTGATTTTTTTTCTTTTGGGAATATAATTTTTTTCCTGAATATATTTCTGTTATTTTTTACCGTGCAAGATTATTTCACATTGTCAAGGCGCGCACATCTGCAATTTTACTATCCATAGAAAACCTTAATCTGCACAACGTATAATTTTTTATTTTTTCCAGGTCAGAAATATCAATGCATATTTTTTTGCTGATGAATTCAAGAGATTCATATTTCCAGAAATGCGACGAAATGATTTCGAGTGCGATGTCAGATTTAGCCTTGTCAAGAATATTTGCGGGATTTCTGAGCTCTGTGATCAGGGAGTTCACGCTTTGAATATAAATATAAATTTCTTTGATTTTATCAAGCAGACCGTCAAGTTTTGCATTGTATTCTTCGACGGGCATAGAGATTTTATTGCCTGAGTTTACTTTCTCGCTGTAATCCTGAACGTGAATATCTCCGGCGGATTTAAGTGCATAATATTCTTCTTTGAGTGTCCTGTAATAAAAGCTGAAAGCCTTGTAGTATCTGAGAACTTCTTCTGGTTTGAGCAAACAGGCATCACTAAAATTCATACTAAAAAACCCTCCTGCAGTTTTTTATTCAGCTTTGCTATGCGTCTGCGGTTAAACGGATTAGGCGAGTGTTTTCTGTTCAGCCACGCACACACGGTATAACGGCTCACACGCAGAACGTCAGCTAAAAAATCCAGAGTGAGACGTTTGCGTAATTTTTGTTCTTTCAGAGTGTGAAGTATATCTTTGAGTTCGGCATCAAAGCGTTCTTTATTTTTGGGTTTCATTGTCATTTTCACCTTTCTTTTTTTTTTCTGTTCATTTTCACGCATGGCTTCATCAATCATATGGTTAAGTTCATCTTCGAACATGGACTGCTTATATTCGAGTGAAGACTGAACAGTTTTCGGATATTTGCCGTTCTGAAGAGTGCGGATAATATCATCACGTTTCTGTTCAAAACTGCCGTTCTCAAATCGTGATGCATTGACTATTGAGCGGATTTCGCTTTGTGTGTATGGGATATGCCCCTGAGCTGTAACTTTGATTTCGTGTTCAGCAAAATATTTCTGGAGGGCATTAATTGTGTCCTGGACTGAGTTATGTTTTCTTGGCTGGACTGGTAAATTCTGTGCGTGTTTGTCATCACTTTCACCTGTATCATTTTCTGCATTCACTCTTTCTTTATGTGAATCATGGCCTGCATCATGTTTAATCCATTCATCCGGGATAACAAATTTTTCGGGGTCATTATCACCGACTGCATTATCATCATGAACATCATCAGGAATATCATCAGGAATATCATCGTCAATACTATCGCTGACAGGGACGTACGGAGGGAATTTGAAAGTTTCTTCGCCGTTATAATCGCTGATGATAACATCTCTTCGTGTCATTTCGATATGGTCAAGGAAGATAGCCCTGAAACGAGTTCTGGCTAAAGGAGTATGACCTGCGGACTGGCACCATTCATTATATAAAATACAGCTCTTTGATTGAATACGGACCCATTGAATCATCGCGGGTGAGTTCATCATGAATGAAAGCGTCGACAGGAGAGACAGAATAAAGAAAATCATTGAGAGTTTTTTTGTTCTCGG
>JAFPWQ010000010.1 GCA_017394925.1 Synergistaceae bacterium | reverse complement strand
CGCAGTCCTACATCGGCATCAATTGCCACAACTTTTTTTCCGAACTTGGCCAGAGCGGCGGCTATATTTGCTGTCGAAGTTGTTTTGCCTACTCCACCCTTGCCTGAAGTCGTTACTATCACACGTGCTGACATTTAAGATTTAAATCCTCCTGTTATTTTTTATTTTTTCTCCGTGTTCATGAACATACTCATAAACTTATTCTCACGTATTACCGGCGTTCCGTCTTCAAGTGTAATCACAACACATTTCCGCCAGCATGACGTTGATTTTGAATCCGCATAGCATAATTTGTTGCCTATTCTGACCTGCGGAGTCTCAAAACTTCCTGCCCAGACAAATACATCTCCGCGTCCATATCCCCCTGCATGAACTACACCGAGAAGTCTTCCGGCTACGATAATACTTCCTCCTGCAATAACTTCTGCACCTGGATTAAGATGACCGAGAACGAGAACATCGCCCTCTGTTTCGACTTTCTGACCTGAACGCATAGAATTATATACAACTTTCAATGCTGAGATATGCTCTTCATGTTTTTCTTCTTTATCTTCATTCTTTTCTTCATTCTTCGATTCATCTTCGGGCTTATTCGCTTTCTGAATCTCTGAAGGAGGTTCAATCACGCTCAGACCAGCAGAACGGAAAAGTTTTACGCTCTCGTCATTGCCTGAAAGCCACGCGGCAATATTAATTCCTTTTTCCCAGATTATGCTGTTCATCATGTGAAGAATCAAACGCCTTGAACATGTACGTTCTCCGAAATCGATAGAAACACGCTGATCTTCAGGTAATTTATACGCGCTTGCAGGAATTCTCACAAGGAGTTTAAGCAATTCATCTTCTGAAAGTTTTTCAGGCAGACAAAATTTTATCCCGTAATGCGTACGTTCCATTTTGATTTGTGCATCTGGTTTACGAATCTTCCGCAGCAAATTTAAACTTGGTATCTTCATTTTATTTTCTGTCTTTAAATCTTCGTGATAAAAAATTTTTTTGCGTCTCTAATTATTTTGTGAATGTGAATTTTTTGCAAGTGTTTTATTTATTTTAACGTGATAATAAATGTGCAAGCATCTGACCCACTACAGGACCTGCTACACTGCTTCCGTGTTTGCCTGCCTCAATCACAGCTACTGCTACATATTTGGGATCATCAGCAGGAGCATAACCAGCGAATAATGCGTGATCGTCTCCGTGTGAATTCTGAGCCGTGCCTGTCTTGCCTGCAACTTTCACACCAAAACGCCCTGCTCTTGATCCTGTTCCGCGACTCACAACTGCTTCGAGTCCTTTTTTCACGATTGCAAGCTTCTCAGGATTAAGTCCAATGTCTTCAGGTTCACGATAGCCATTCTTGTTGAGATGAGGCGTAACCATTTTTCCGCCGTTAGCTATTGCCGCATAGACGCGTGCGATTTGTATGGGGGTCATTAGCATATAGCCCTGACCGATTGAATAATTAATCGTATCTCCGTTTGCCCACTGACGTTTGAATCTTCGCATTTTCCATTCTGCACCTGCGATATTGCCGCCGCTTTCACCGGGTAAATCGATTCCAGTAGGCTCACCTAAATGAAATTTTCTTCCCCATTTGATTAATTTTTCAATGCCTGTCTTTAATCCTGCCTGATAGAAAAAGACATCACATGAATGCTGTAATGCCCCGATTACGTTTAAGCCTCCGTGCCCTGAATGTTTCCAGCATTTGAACAGATGAGAACCGTAACGCAAGCCGCCTCTGCATGAGTAAATAGTTGACTGTGTGATTGCGTTTTCTTCGAGTGCTGCTATCGACATGAACGCTTTGAACGTACTCGCAGGAGGATACACACCTGCAATTGCGCGGTCTAACATGGGTCTGTCGGGGTCATTTATCATTGCGCTCCATTCACGGCCTGATATGCCCCACGTTAATGGGTTATTATCGTAAACAGGACTTGATGCAATAGCTAAGACTTCGCCGGTCTTAACGTCCATAGCAACAACTGCACCCTTCCAGTTCTTTAATAACTCAACCGCTAATTTCTGTGCGCCCATGTCAAGCGTCAAATGCAGGTCTTCACCTTTGACTGCAGGATTAGCATCAAGAGTTCTAACTTTTCGGCCACGCGCATCAACTTCGAGTGCTTCCTAACCCGGTGAGCCTCTGAGAATCGATTCATATGAGCGTTCAATTCCTGACTTGCCGATTAAATCTCCTCCTACATAGCCGTCTTCAGCGCGTGATTCGAGTTCCTTCTCTGAGATTTCGCCGACATAACCGAGAATATTAGCCGCAACAGTTCCGGCCGGATAAGTTCTCCGCCATACGCTTAACGGGAATAACTCACGGGGAAAATCATAATCTGCAACGAGTTCTGCCATTTGTGTCATCGTAAGATTGGGTACGATTTTCATTACACGATACGGTGCAATTCTCTGCTGTTTAATCGTCTTCTGCAAATCTTCAATTGTGATTGGGATTCCATGACGCATTAATATTTTGCTTAAGTGTTCAAGTTTTTCGGGGGTGTTTAAGTCCAAAGGATAACCCATTATGCAGAAGGTCGTATCATTCACGGCTAAAGGGACACCGTTGCGGTCAAAAATTTCGCCTCTCGGAGCAGGAAAACGAATCATTCTCAGCCTGTTAATATGCGCAAGTCTTACGTATTTGTCGCTCTGGTAAATCTGACAGAAATATAATCCGCTGATTAGAATCAATAGTGAAGCCGTCATGCAGTACATAAATAATTTAAGCCTGCTGTCTAATATTTCCAATTTTTATTTTCACATCCTGTTTTTGACTTTCCTGTTATAGATGTATATGCAGAATAATATCGCCGGAAGAGAATATACTTGCTGTGTCAGGAAGAAACGCCAGCCCGCCGCACCTCCGAGAATCAGAACAGGTAATAAGGGAGG
>JAFPWQ010000091.1 GCA_017394925.1 Synergistaceae bacterium | reverse complement strand
AGAAGCACGGTGTCATTGCCTCATGGAACGGGCGTAACGAAGAAAGTTCTCGTAATCACACAGGGCGAAAAGATAAAGGAAGCACAAGATGCCGGAGCGGATATAGTCGGCGGTGAAGAGATGGTTGCACAGATTCAGGGCGGATTCATGGATTTTGACGCGGTAATCGCCACGCCTGACATGATGAAATCCGTAGGCCGTCTCGGAAAAGTGTTAGGCCCAAGAGGCTTAATGCCCAGCGCAAAGACGGGAACAGTTACGTTTGAGCTTGAGAGTGCCGTAAAAGAGATCAAAGCAGGACGCGTTGAATTCAGAGCAGACAAGACCGGCATAACTCACAATGCCGCAGGACGCAGAGATTTTTCTGCTGATGATTTATATGACAACGTGAAGGCATTACTGCAGGCGATATACAGAGCCAGACCTGCATCGGTGAAGGGAACGTACGTAAAGAGCATAGCAATAGCTCCGACAATGGGACCCGGAATAGCGGTTGACCCTGCACAGGCGCAGAAAGAATTAGCCGTATAAAAATTTTTCGCAGATAAGCAAATATATTTTTCCGAAGACAGCAGGCGCATTTAGTGCTTAATTATCCTGCTCAGGAAGAGAATAAATCAAGAGTGATAAAATCTCCTCCTGTTGTGCTTTAATGACAGGGGGATTTTTTATGAATTCAAGAATCGAGGAGGTGAAGAAAAAATATGCCGGCAAAAATAAAATATGAACTGGTTGACGGATTAAGAGAGAAGCTCAGTAAATCAAAGGCTGTGTTTGTCGGTGAGTATCGCGGAATGACAGTTGCACAGAGTACTGCATTGCGTTCAAAAGTGAGGCAGGCAGGCGGAGAGCTCAAAGTTGCAAAGAATGCACTCTTTGCGATTGCCATGAAGGAAGCCGGATTAAACGCACTCCCTGAAGACATGATGAAAGGCCCGAACATTTTCGCATTATGCTATGACGATCCCGTAAGCGTGGCCAAAGTCTTAAAGGAATATGTGAATGATAAATCACAGAAGGCCTTTATTCTGAAGGGCGGATTGCTTGAGACACAGCAGCTTAATCTGAATCAGGTTATGGCACTCGCAGATCTCCCGTCAAAAGAGGTCATGCGCGGTCAGGTTGTCAGGAC
Source organism: Synergistaceae bacterium (assembly GCA_017394925.1). GTDB lineage: Bacteria > Synergistota > Synergistia > Synergistales > Aminobacteriaceae > JAFUXM01. The sequence continues at coordinate 2,513 of JAFPWQ010000091.1, read as the reverse complement.
AATTGCGGCTCCGTTATCGGGACTGGTCAACGTTCTGGCTGGAACAATGCGCAACTTCGTTACAGTACTCGCAAACATACGCGACAAGAAAGAAGAAGGCGCAGCGTAAGACAGGAAACACGAAAATATTATTATTACTATGGAGGAAAAAATTATTATGACCAAAGAAGAAATTATCCAGGCTATTGAAACAATGTCAGTACTTGAGCTTTCAGAATTAGTGAAGGCACTTGAGGAGAAATTCGGCGTATCAGCATCAGCAGCACCCATGATGATGGCAGCAATGCCCGGAGCAGCAGCAGCAGCACCCGCCGCAGAAGAGAAAACAGAGTTTGATGTTGTCTACAAAGGGCCCGGCGCAAATAAAATCGCAGTCATCAAAGTTGTACGTGAGATTACATCACTCGGCCTCAAGGAAGCAAAAGAACTCGTTGATAATCCTCCGAAGAACATCAAAGAGGGCGTATCAAAGGAAGAGGCTGAAGAGCTCAAGAAGAAGCTGGCAGAAGCCGGAGCAGACGTTGAAGTTAAGTAAGGCATCGTGAAAAAATCAGAGGCTCGCAAAAATTCAGAGCCTCTTTTTGTTATTACGAGAGAGGTTGATTAAGAAATGGCACAGAATAAAAAAGCAGCTCCCCAGCAGAAAACGCCCGACAAGAAAAAGCAAATCATCATCGGCGTAATCTGCGCAATCGTTTTTCTGAATATCATGTGGACGATAATGCAGAACAAGTTCACACCGAAACTTGAAGAGTTCAAATCGACGATCGCGGCACTCGAACAGCGGATCGAAAAGCTCGAAAAGGGCGGAATGCCTGACGTGGCAGAACTGAAAGAAGATTTTGCAGCACTGAAAGCAATATCTGCGAAATTTTCGGAGAGACTCGGCCAGACGGTTAAAACTGAAGAAGATCAGCTTGCATATCTTGAAGCACAGGTTGCGGCACAGAAGGCAAGAATTGAGGAGTTAAAGAAGATTTCATTAGGAGATTAATTACTACTACATTGCGTACCTCCTTATATTATTGAATTGCCCCGGCGTTGAAACCGGGGTTTTTTCGTGTGCTTATTTTGAGTTCTTCACGTATTCATTGCGTTCACGTAAAGCCCTGTCTGCAAGAGTACATGCTCCCAGAATTATATTCATGTCCTTAGTTGCGGCTGCCTGTTCTAATTTCTGCAGTGCGTTCTCTAATTCACGTTCAAGTTTGCCGGATGCCGAAGCAGGGTCTGAATATTTCAGTGCCTCAGATAAATTGATTACGGGTAAAAGTTTGTCGCCAGATATGCCTTCTGCTTTGAGGTCTTCAGCTATATATGCTACACGTCTGGACATTAAGCCTAAATTCATTCTTCCTTCAGCGCGTTCTTTTCTGTCTGAACCTGATAATCTCAATTCGGCCATGTTGATTAATATCATCGGAAGCAGGAACACTACGAGACCTGCAACGTGAATTAAAATATATTTTGTCGTTGTGAAAGGGTCAAACGCATTCCAGAAGGCCATGACTAGAACGAAAACAAAATACACTCCGCCTAAAATCAACTTTGAGAAGCTGACAGGAATATTTTTCCCGGAATTAAATCGCATAGCAATTCCTGATGCCTGTAATGTCTCAAGAATGAGTGCAAATACAAGAAAAGCAACTGAAATCCAGAAAGTTACATTGCGCTGTTCGGGTGTGGTCATGAAGTAAATGAAGAGTGATGATGCCGCCACGATTAACGCAAGAATCAGAAATATATTGAAGACCTGACGAATTTTGTTAAAGAATTTTCCCATGAGTAATAACTCCCCTTTCACTGTACCTGATTGCCGCACTGAGGGCAGAATTTAGCACCAGGAATCAATTTAGCCCCGCACTTTGAACATGCTAATCTCGCTCCGCAGTACATGCAGAACATAGCACCGTCCTGAATTGCTTTTCCGCATGACGGACATACACCGGCCTGTGATTGTGTCTGTTGCACTTGAGCCTGCTGTGATGCGTTAGGGTTAATGTATTGTCCCATTTGCGCGGCCATCTGACCGATTGCGCTTCCCATTCCCATACCTGCACCGAGTCCCACGCCTGCGTTCATCATTCCAGAACCGCCTTCGTTCTTTGCTGCTGCCTCCATGACATCGAATGAGCGCATCTGCTGATAGTTATAGCCCATGACATTCATGCTTGCACGTTCAGCCATTGCATTCTTGAGCTTCTTTATGCCCTCGTCATCATCGACTGTGTTCACTGATCCGAAATAGAAATTCAGCGGCTCAATTCCAAAATTCGCAAATGCAGGTCTGATTTTCTCTACTGCCTCGTTGGACATGTCTTCAAGATACGTGTTTATCTCGAAGATATTAATTTTCTTCTGGGACATATACGTGGCTATCATGTCGCTCATTCTTGAGAGTATTAATCCCTTGAAGTAATTCTCAATGTCAGAGCGTGAAAGACTTGATTTATTCCCCGCAAGTTTTATCACGAACTGCCTGCTCTCTGATATTCTTATCCCGAACTGGCCGT
>JAFPWQ010000090.1 GCA_017394925.1 Synergistaceae bacterium | reverse complement strand
GTTTCAACGGATTACTGATTGATTATGTCAGACAGAAAAGAGCCGGAGTGATTATTCGGGGGCTTCGTGCGATGAGTGATTTTGAGTATGAGTTTCAGATGGCATTAATGAACCGTCAGCTTGCACCTGAAATTGAGACGTTCTTCATCGTTACTGACCCAAAATATTCGTATGTATCGAGTTCAAGCGTGAGAGAAATTTTTCATTTCGGGGGAACGGTTAAAGATGTTGTGCCGAAAAATGTATTTGAAAAATTGAGGGAGCGTTACAGGGAAACATAACACCCCCACAATATTATTCTCATTCCGCAGGTTTCACTTCAAGCTCTTCAAACTCAACCTGCCTGTTATCCTCCTCAAGAGGTCTCACGTAATTGTTCTCGATATATTGCCAGTCTCCCCATGTCTTTGGACGTAAACGCTTCAGTATTATCTGATTGCCGTTGATGACGAATCCGATATTTGTGATTAACGGACGTTCACCGAACTTGAACGGCAGAACATGCCAGAACGTTACTCGCACCCAAAATCTTGCAGTTATCTCGCGTGTATTTCCATTGCTCAATATATCAGCGATATATCCCCAGTCCCCAGAGCGATAACTGAATTTGTTTGTCTTGTTCTCACTGCCTCCGAGTATGTCGAGCTTCAATTGCGTATCCTTGCATGAACGAACCATGAATACGCTGAATACTCCTTCGTCTGCTTTTATTTCTTCGTCAGGTGATGCTTCATTCTTTTCGGGCTGTTTATTTCTGAACGTTCCCATGTACATTATGCTTAGTCCGTCTTTTGTCCTGAACCCTGTTGAATTGCCAAGCTCACGCTGAATCAGAAATGCTGACGGCAGGCACGGTTCAATGTCGCTGCTTTCAGGTTCATCAGCATAGACGCAGAACGATAACGCGAATACAAACATGAATGCCAAAATTATTTTCTTCATGATGAATCAATTCCTCCTTCTTTATGCGTATATTATATAATCGCTCTGAGGAGTTGATAATCTTGAACGGACTTTTAAACTTCGCAGGCAAATATAAATTTCTGTCTTACTTTTCATGTTTACTCTCAGGATTAAGCGCAGTAACTGCTATATTCCCCTTCTGGTATATCTGGAACATATTATCATGCGTAATATTCAGTGAGAATAAAGAATTAATTCCGGGCTATGCATGGCAGTCTGTGATGTATGCAGTCATCTCAATCTTAATATATATCGCAGGTCTTTTATGTTCACACACGGCCGCATTCAGAATCGCAGATAATATACGCAGAAAAATTTCGTCATTGCCTCATGAATTAATTGATTCAATCGAAAGCTATATCGCTCATATCATGCCTGATTCATATTACGCGTTATTCTCGTCATTTGGTCTTGCATGTTTACTCTTTCGGTCGGACTGGAGGCTCGCACTCGTCAGCATTGCACCCATGATACTTGGCTTCGTGATTATGGCCATGACAGCGAGAGGCGGAAATATGACTAAGAGCATTGCAGAGCATCATAAAGCATTAAGCATGATGTCAAAAGAGACAAACGAATATGTGAAAGTGATTATAACATCAGGAAGTTCAACACAGAGTACATTTTCATTCCGGCGGTTTACTAATGCAGTCAGAAATTATGAAGCATGGTCAGTGTCATATGCGAAAGAGCGCAGAGTGCCGATGATATGCTACACAGTTGCAGTGAACAGTGCGATTTTATTCCTGATTGCCGTAGGTGTAGGCATATCACGTTCGGGAGTATCTCAGGAGTTCATGAAAAATTTTATGCTTGCCGTAATAACTGCACCGTTAATCTCTGTCAGAATAACACGGACATTAAGACTCCGCGAGTATCATATAAAAGCATATGCTTCACTCAGACAGATAAACGCAGTTCTGAATCGTAAGGAGGGATATTAATAATGAAATGGCTTAAGAATAAATTCAATTTGTCGGACAGAGGCGCATTTGATTTAGCAGTTGCCGGTCTTGCGTGTGCATTGCAGAATTTAACGTTAATGCTTCCTGTCGGGTTAATATATTCGTTCGTGATGTATATGATTTTGCTTTGCAGGTCAGGCCATAATATTTTGAATCATAGCGCAGTATTCTATCTTTCAACGGGATTCGTATGTGCGTTCCTGATTCTGTTTGCGTCATGGTTTCAGTACGGCTCAACATTCTTCTCTGCATACCGTGAGTCATCAGTGAGACGCTTAACCCTTGCAGAAAGTCTCAGAAAATTTCCGTCATCATATAAGCATATGAACAATGCCGACATAACAGCCTCAATCATGAATGACTGCGCAGTCCTCGAAAAGAATCTTTCACAGATTATTGCGCCGTTAATTGGTTCAGTCATATCATCTGTACTGACAGCAATATCATTAATCTTCATAGACTGGAGAATGTCATTGTCTGTATCATGGGTACTGCCTGTATCATTTGCGCTTGCGGGTCTGGCGTTCAGAGTTCAGCATAGACTCTCATATCTCTTCATTGCATCGTCATATCTTGTGCTGAGACTCGGTATTATATCAGCGGCATTAACGGGAGCTTTCTTATGCGTGAATGATTCGCTGAGTGCAAATATTTTCATCCTGTTCATCATAGCGGCCTCAGTAATGTATAATCCTCTTGAAAATTCACTGCAAAATCTGGCGGCACTCTCACAATTTAAAGCACTTAAACTTAAAGAGGAATAAATTCATGCAGGACAAAAAATTATACCGGGCATGTTTCTATGCATTCTTTTACGGCGGTATAGTCATGATTACAATCGGAGCAGCACTGCCGGACATAAGAGCGTCATACAATCTCACTGACACTATGAGCGGTGCATTACTGTCATGCTATTCACTGGGCAATCTTGCATCTGGAATCATAATAGGCTTTGCGTCATTATATCTGGGTCATAAACCGGCGATTCTGATTTTCTCAGGTCTGTTATGTCTTGGACTGGCCATGTTAGCATTCACGAGTCTTCCTGTTATGCTCTTCACTGCATGTGCCTTAACCGGACTCGGACGGGGAAGCATAATAACTTTTTCACAGAGGACAGTCAACATTTTCACCAACGGAGACCCTAAGACTACTGGACTTCTTCATGCTACGTTTGCTGTCGGAGCTATACTCTCACCGTTAATCTTTTCGTTCATGCGTTTAATCTCATGGAGAGCAGGAATAATTCTCGTTATGCTTCTGGGATTTGTGGCCGTGTTCATGTTCATGTCCGTAAAAGATTATTCGTGTCTTGAAGTTCATGACTCTGATTCTAATTCTGAATCTGAATCACACACTGAGAAATCTTTTGCGTTCCTTCATGATAAAGGCTTCGTGATTATTGCATGCTTAATGTTCCTGTATCTTTGCAGTGAATTTGCGGTAAGCGGCTGGCTTGTAACCTACATGCATCATAAGAACATGACTCTGGGTTATGCTCACTCAATGGCATCGCTCTTATGGTTCGTCATGCTTGCAGGGCGTTTAATCTGTGCGCGTCTGGTGAAATATATCTCTCAGAGAAAAATACTTCCCGTTCTTGCGTTATGTTCTGCGTTATCATTCGCATTCATGTTAATCTCTCACGGTGAAGTTCCTGTTGCGCTTAGTGTTGCATGTGTGGGATTCTTTATGTCGGGAATAAGCCCAATGATTTATGCTTCGTCTGCACCTTACACGAATAAATTTCCGTTGGCTATGGGAATACTATTCACGATCGGCTGTATGGGCGGAACGATTATGCCCTTAATCACGGGAGTTATCGCTGAGTTTTACGGTTTTGACGGCGGAATGTCGGCTATACTTGCAACGTTTGCTCTGTTAATCGTGTTTGCAGTGATAAATATACGAAGGACTAATGCATGATAAACATGATAAAATTTTACATGAAAAAATCATTAAAGGAGACGTTGACATGAAGAATGAGAGCGTTATAATGGCTTCAGGGATAATATTGTCGATGCACTTAGGGGATTAGCAATAATTCTTGTCGTAATTGGTCATGTAGCCGGAGGGTTTTATTACAGCAAATTATCTTTTCAGGGCGTGATGATTGTGAGTGAGTATATATCCAGTTTTCATATGCCGTTGTTTTTTATTATTGCTGGTTATGCTCACGGGATGAAGGAACGTTTTTCATCAGGACAAAGCATTTTTCCGTACATCAGAAAATCCATAATAGAATTATATCTTCCGTGTATGTACTTCTCGTTGTTATATTGGTTACCGAAATATATTCTGCTTTCACATTCAGTATTTACAGCCGAAAACTTTCGTACAGTAAGTATCAATGACCTTCTGAGAATACCGTTACATGGTTTTAATCTCTACTGGTTCTTGTGTAAACTCTTTTTTGTGAAAGTTCTGCACATGCTTTTTGAACGTTATGTTAAGCGTGATGTCCTGCATTCTGAATTTTGGCTGTCAATGTATTTACTCGCAGTTGTTTTTTTCTTAAAAGGCGATTCATATTATCATTCTGTATTTTATCTTGGGATATATTTTCACATAGGTTTTATCATGAAAAAGTATTCATTTCTTCCGCAAAAACTTTCACTGGGAATAATATTATTTCTTGGAGGAATAGCATTCTTTGCGGCCTCACATTTTTACGGATTTGGGGACATGAATATATTCACACGTACAGGTTCATCGTTATGTACGAGCCTTGCCCTGTTCGTGATGTTTTATGCCTTGAACATAAGCAATGAATTTCTCATGACATGCGGAATATACAGTATGGTGATATATTGCCTTCATGATTATGTAGTTGCTTTCTGCCGGATTATGTTCAGATTCACAGGATTATCTTCATATGTAAATCCGTTAATACTGTTTATGATATGCTTTTTATGTACAGTATTCATTCCGTTAATTGTCGTATGGATATATAAACACGTGAAATGTCTTCATTGGATTGAGTATATATTTTATCCCGGAAGATTCAAAAGGGATGCATAATTTTTCATAAAGAGAAGCGGCCAGGTCATAATAGCTTTCCTGACCGCATACATTCTTTTCTCACTCGCACTTACTGATTGCTTCTTCAGCAGTTGACCCCCTGAACATAACATCAAGCAGTCCTGGTGAATAGCGTTCAAACATCACTGAAGGAATAATTATGCTGCTGCGTACGACTTCCCTTGAGGGCAGCTGATTATCACAGTCAACGTAAATCTTGTAGCGTATCTCTCCGTCTCTGACATCAATCTCAAAGTTCCCGTTGCGTAATCCGTAGTTAGCCCTGTTAATGAATTCATTCATTTCACGCATAACATCTTTGTCGTCATTATCAGCATTAACCGGTGAGATCGCATACACCGTGTAACCGTCTCCGCGAACAGGCACGAAATATCTTACGTTCTTTAATTTGCTGTCGAGATTAACTCCGAATCTGAATATGCCTTTTTCATCATCAAATTCAAAGTTCCAGTCATCATCAACCAGAAAATAACGGATACAGTCAACTATTTCCTGTGAAAATTCTTCTCTTTCGTCCATGTGAATATAACTCCTTTCGTGAATTCAAAAATGTACATAAGATTTTACACTATGGCACAAACTCATATTTACTCACTGAGAATGTCTCTTGCCTTCATGTATTTATCTCTGCGCCTCATGAATCCTTCAAGTAATTTCGGGTTATCCTGTACGCGTGTGATGTCGAGATTATGATTCAGGTCTGCGAGTTTAACTTTTCGTGCAATGGGATTATTCTTTATCTCACGAATGTAATCTAAATAGTCAGTGTGCTTATCATGAGTCAGAACACGAACTGCATCTATAACTTCACGGGGGAATTCACGCTCAATCTCTTCAAGTCTTCTTTTCGGGTCTCTTGCGTCTTCAACAACATCATGAAGTAAAGCCGCGCATATCTCGTATTCTGAATCCATTTGCGAGGCAACTATGACAGGGTGCATGAAGTAAGGACGGCCTGCTTTATCGCGTTGATGTTGATGTGCAGAGAAAGCTATATCTATTGCCCTGTTGATTAACCTGCTATAGAACATGTACATCATCTCCCAGTATTAATATATGAACATTGCATCTCCGAACGAAAAAAATCTCCAGTCTGAACTCGCGCACTCTTCGTAAATCTCAATCAGACGAGATAATATTCTCTCTTCATGGCCATGTGCATTAGCCTTATTCGCCGCAAATGATGCCACAAGCATAATGAGAGAACTCTGCGGTAAATGAAAGTTAGTGATGAGAGCATCGACAACTTTGAATTTATATCCGGGATAAATGAATAGTCCTGTCTCACGAATGCCGAATGAATTCCCGAACGTTTCGAGTGTACGCGCCGCAGTCGTTCCGGAGGCAATGACTCTTCCGCCTCTCAATTTGCATTCACGAATCATTCCTGCTGTCTCTTCAGAAAGTTCGCAGTGTTCAGTGTGAATATCATGCTCGCGAATGTCATGTGTCATCACTGGTCTGAATGTGCCAAGCCCGACATGTAACGTTACGTATGCGATTTTAACTCCCATTGACTGAATGCGCGATAAAAGTTCAGGTGTGAAATGCAAACTCGCTGTAGGTGCCGCAACTGAACCGTCATTCTTCGCGAACACTGTCTGATATGCCGTTCGCATGTTTGGATTCGTGTTTCGGATATACGGCGGTAAAGGCACACTTCCTGATTCATCAAGAAACTTCATGAACTCGTTATTATTTGCACAGTCAAAGCGTATAATTCTTACGCCTTCGGGCCGTTCTTCAAGAACATGTGCGTTGAGGCCATTAATATTAATCGTCATGCCTTCGTGAATCTTTCTTGCAGGTCTAACCAGTGCCTCCCATGTTAAGCCTTCTATATTTTTCAGCAGAAAGACTTCACATTGTCCGCCGGTTGAACGTATACCCTTAAGCCTTGCAGGAATAACGCGTGTGTCATTGAGTATGAGCAAATCATCAGGCCGCAAATAATTAACGATCTCACGGAAAATATTATCCCTGTGAACTGTATCATGCATTACATTCCACACAAGCAATCTTGACGAATCGCGCGGCACTGCGGGAGACTGTGCGATTCTTTCAGGAGGCAGGGCATAATCATATGATGAAAGCGAATATAAATCTTCGTGTGTAATTAATCTCTTCACCTGAATTTCCTTACTGATGTTCCGGGATAATAATGCGTCAGTATTCTCTCAGCCGTATATCCCTGTTCAGCCATTGCCATTGCTCCCCACTGGCATAAGCCGACACCATGACCCCAGCCGCGACCATAAAATATAAAATCATTGCCGGATTTTTCGATTGAGTAACCGTATTTGCTTCTGGGTTTTGCTGTCTCGACTGGTGCTTTTTGTTTCGTTGTGCGAGTACTGCGGCCTAGTCCAATCTGATAGTAATTCTTTTTCTTGTCGGGATTGGTGAGCATGTCTACCAGTTCCGTTGACGTAAAAATCCCTTCGGCTGTCATCTGTGCTATTCCCTGTTCCTCTTCAAACGTTAAGCCCGTTGATGATGACGATGATGCATTCTGTCCGCTCTTCTTACTGACCAGTCCGCTGGGGGTCAAATCATTCTTCACGCTGAATGCTCCTCCTGAAGGCGTGAACATCGTACTCTTTAACGTTCTTGGGTCTATTGTCGTACGGAACTGACTCGCTTTTATGGTTTTGGTTCCCTTTGAGCCGATAAATTTCATGTTTACCGCACGGCCTCCGTCATCAACTTCTGAGACCTGAATCTCCGTTATATTCCCTATGTCTGTACCCGTGATTTTTTTTATGGCATTCTGAATCTTCGAGGCTGATATTCTTGCGTTCCATGTTGAGACAGGCGACTTGTAGCTCACAACTTCAGGGACTCCCGTCAAATATGGTATATTTCCGCCCCACACATCTGAAATATCCGCAGTGTGCCCGCCGCTGTCAGAATGAAAATATGTATGCGCGAGTTCTTTCCCGTATGTTAATATTTCGCCTGCTGTACTTGCAACTGCCTGATTCGTTTTCGCTGTCTCTATTCCTGCCCCCTTGTAGACCTGATCCGAATCAGTATCGACTACATCATAGCCTTTTTCATAACGATTCATGCTTTGCCTTAACACATATGTACGTGCTGATATTGCCTGTGCTCTTAATGCTTCATCAGGCCATGACGCTCCGACTTCCGCAGGTAACACGCCGCATAAATATTGCTCTACATCAAGAACGTTAAGCAGTCCGCCCCTTTGTGTAATCAGGAATGCACCTCTGTATGTCTTCCCGTTGAATTTCAGAAAGCCTTCTCCTGTTATCCGTATGGGCAGCATGAATGAATTTCCCATTATGACCGCATTATTGCCTGATACTTTGATTGCGGCTGAATCTCCCAGATTTGCGAGCCTGCCTTCTGAATCTGTCATTACGAGCATCCCCTGCGTGATTCCGATTGAATAACTCCCTGAACCTGAAAGCCTCACATAAACATCACGCGCTGAAGCCTCACATGAAATCATTAATGATAAAGTCAGCGCAAGTATTATTCTACGGCATAGAATTAAAATCATCTCCCCTCATGTTAATGTCAAAGAATGAAAAGCTAAACCTGTTATCGCAGCAGCTAATGCATCAGCTGTATCATCTGGTTTAGGTATGCATTCAAGATTCAAAACGCTTTGTACGGTCAATTGAATTTTTTTCTTGTCTGCCTTTCCTGTTCCGCATAATTTTAATTTTATCTGGTTAGGTTTAGGCTCAATCACCGGGATTTTTTTCATGGCCGAAAGCAGCATTATTATTCCCCGTGCCTGATACACATATTCTGCTGTCGTTGTGTTACGTCCGAAAAATAAACGTTCAACCGAAATTAAATCGGGACTGCATAAATTAATTTGCTCCTGAAGAGATTCATATATGACTAAAAGCCTGTCAGTGAATCCCATATCAGGAGTCGTAGTGATACAGCCATAGTTTAATGCTCTCAGTTCAGATCCAGACTGCACAATTGCACCATAACCCACGCGCGCAAGTCCTGGATCTATTCCGAGACAGATAAAATCATCCGGCAAAAATTACTCGTCCTCTAACTGTGATGCAATTGAATCAGCAATCTCAAAGTTCGTGTACACGTTCTGAACGTCATCATGTTCTTCAAGCGCATCAACAAGACGCATTACTTTGCGTGCGGCTTCGGCATCAGAAATTTCAACGGGAGTCTTCGCAATCATTGAGACTTCTGCGTTGTCGACTACATACTTGTTATCTTCGAGTGCCTTCTGTAACGTGTCCAAATCTGACGGCTCACAGTAGAGCGTAAAGCCTTCATCGCTTTCTTCCATGTCAGACATTCCCGAATCCAGTCCGAGCGTCATTAATGAATCTTCGTCTAATCCTTCGCCTTTAACATCAATTACTCCTTTGCGGTCGAACATCCACGCCACTGATCCTTCTGAACCCATTTGTCCGCCGTTCCTCGCAAGCAATGCGCGAATCTCTGGTGTCGTGCGATTCCTGTTATCTGTCATGACGTTCACGAGTATAGCTATGCCTGAAGGACCGATGACTTCGTACGTAAGCTCATCATATGTTATGTCGCCGAGTTCACCCGTTCCGCGTTTGATTGCACGTGTTATGTTGTCATTGGGAACACTTACGGCCTTTGCGCGTTCAATTGCGGTCTTGAGTCGCATGTTCATTGCAGGGTCTCCGCCACCGTCTTTAGCCGCGATTATGATTGCACGCACTAACTTCTGAAAAAGATTTCCGCGTTTTGCATCCTGTGCTGCTTTCCTGTGCTTAATGTTCGCCCATTTTGAATGTCCTGACATGTTGATTAATCACTCCT
>JAFPWQ010000089.1 GCA_017394925.1 Synergistaceae bacterium | reverse complement strand
TTTATTTTTTCAGTCTTCCGCTTATCTTCTCGAATTCAATACGCATTGCATCACTCTCAAAAATTTTCAGCTCAGGCATCTTTAACTCATTCACTGCGTCAAATAAACTTAATCCCGAATGAATCAGACTGCGCAACTCTCCCGAACTGCGAACCGTTCTGTATGTGTTCTCTGCAAGATCCCGATTCAATTTCAGGCTCTTTATGCTCTCCATTGTTCCGGCTCTCTGCGAGTTCAGAAGGTCAATATATAGTCTTGCAACTCTGATTGTCATTCCGTTGCTCTCAGCGTTAAGTTCAAATGAGTCTCTCTGTGTCTGCGAATACGTATTCATTCTGCTTTTTCTCAGCGCATCATTGCGAAGGTCTTGTGCCTCACGAATGATTACGTTCAACTTGGGCTTATATTCTCCGTCAATCTTGCGCACTAATTCTTCCTGCGTATGAATAAGCAGATCGTTCAGGACTAAATACATGCCCGTGTATTTGCGTGTGGTCTCAAGGCTGTTAGTATCATTCTGTGCAAGCTCCTCAAGTTTTGCGACTATGCTCTTCACGTTCGTAAATATAATCGTGTTCTGCATTAAGTCATCACCAGTTGCAGAGTTCATGAGAATATCTATCTGCGACTCTTCAAGTTCAAGCCCGACATTGCGAAGTGCATTCGTGAGTTTTGCGTTCACTTCAGTGAGTGATTCTTCATTATGCCTGATTGATTCTTCAAGCTCAGAAATTTTTACATCGGCCTTGCTGCGGGTCATCTTCCAGAACGTGAACATTGAAGTCTTATCGGGTGCAGTGATTCTCTTATTGCGAAGTTCATCGAGTTCTAATCTCTGCGATTTGATTTTCGCTTTCAGTTCCTCTGATTGCTTCCGAATATCTCCTGCCTCGCCGTTAGTCAGCATTGAGATCGCACGGTCTAAAAGCGCGTTAATCTTTTTCCCGTTCGTGTTCTTATCCTCTCCGAATAACGCGTAATCGGGTAATTTTTCCTGTTTGTCGCGAAGTGTCAGTGTATCGCCTAAGGTGTTTGTGAGTTCATCCCATTCTGAAGCTATATGCGGCGGAAGTGTTTCTTCTTTCGTCTCAGTTTTTGATTCTGTCTCTTCGTCTCCTGCGAACCATCCTGCTACGTAATCATACATTGAGTCCCATGCACCTGTGAAATATCCTGTCCATGATGAGTCTTCATCTTCGGCATAAGACGCACTGCATAACACACAAAACATAATTAATCCGGCAATTAATCTTTTACGCATAATAATTTCACTTCTCCTCCCTGAATGCTTAATGCAATTCCCTTTGTTGTGATGTATATATTTCGCCGTATATCTCACTCGTCTTTAACAGCTCTTCATGTGTTCCGATTGCTTTTATTTCTCCTCCTTCAAGCAAAATTATTCTGTCTGAATCTCTAACTGAAAGTATGCGCTGGGCAATGATTATTTTTGTTACGCCTGGCATGTATTGTTTCAATGAGGCTCTTATCCTTGCGTCCGTAGCCGTATCAACTGCACTCAATGCATCATCGAGAATTAATACTTTCGGCCTCTTCAGCAATGCACGGGCAATGCATAATCTCTGTTTCTGACCGCCTGACAAATTCGTTCCGTTCTGCTCGATATGAGTATCAAGTTTTTCCGGCAGCCTCTCTATGAATTCATCCGCACATGATACTCTGCATACTTCAGAAATTTCTTCATCAGTTGCGAATCTATTTCCCCACTTTAAATTTTCGCGTATAGTCCCGGAAAATATTTCGTTCTTCTGCAGTACAAATGCTACGTTGTTTCTCAGCGATTCAAGTTCGTATTCTTTTACGTCATGGCCTCCTAATATTACTCTTCCATGAGTCGCATCATAAAGTCGCGGGATTAACTGCACGAGCGTAGACTTTGATGAACCTGTTCCGCCGATTATGCCAATTGTCTCTCCTGATTCTATTTTTACATTTATGTTAGTTAATGCGTATGGAGTTTTTATGTTATCACCGTACCTGAAACTCACATGCTCAAAGATTATGCTTCCGTCTTTAACGTCTCTTATTCCGTTAATGGGACTGGTGAGTGTAGGCTGTGCATCAAGGACTTCAACGATTCGTATTGCAGACTCACGCGCAAGTGTAATCATGGCAAGCACCATTGAGAGACGCATAAGACTTCCGAGTATCTGAGTCCCGTATGTTATGAGTGAGCTTATCTGTCCGATGTTCAAATCAAGTCCGCGTGATGTTATGACTCTATATGTTCCGTAATAGAGAATAAAAATCATCACGATGTACGTACAGAATTGCATTAAGGGATTATTGAGCGCAAGAATTTTTTCGGCCGTCGTGAATGTCTTACGAATCGATTCGTTATTCTGCGAGAATTTTTCTTTCTCGTATTCTTCACGAACAAATGCTTTTACGACCCTCACACCGTGAATATTTTCCTGAACTGAATTATTGAACCCGTCATACTGCCTGAATATCCGGCTGAACGTAGGCATTGCCCATCGTGCAATCATAAACAGCCCTGCACCTAAGAACGGAGCCGCGAATAAAAACACGAATGCGATTCGTCCTCCCATGATTAAAGCCATAATGAATGAGAAGATTAGCATTAACGGACCCCGTATTACTGTTCGGATTATCATCATATAGGCCCGCTGTACATTGCTTACGTCAGTTGTGATTCGTGTTATGAGAGAAGTAGATGAAAATCTATCTATATCTGTGAACGAAAATTTTTGTACTGCCCTGAATAAATCACTTCGCAAATTCTTCGCAAATCCACATGATGCTGTCGAACATGAATTGCCTGCGATTATTCCGAAGGTCAATGACATGAATGCCATGATGATCAGCATGATGCCGTCAAAGAGAAGTTCATTCATCGTACAGCCATTGCGAATTTGGTTTACGAGTCTTGCGGTTATGAATGGGATAATGCATTCCATGATGACTTCAAGAGAGACATAAAACGGAGCTTCAAGAGAAGGACGCTTATATTCACGGACGCATGAAAGTAATTTCTTGTACATAAAAAATTTTCTCCTGAATCGTTTTTATCGTATTATAGAATAAATTTTCAGCATAAAAATTTTTACGGGATGTGATCTCATGAGAATAACTATATTAACCAACGGGCCGGGCGAATTATGGGGCTGGGTTCGACCTGTTGCCGCTGAATTACGCAAACGGGGACATTCAATTTCATTGTGGCTGTTACCTTGTCCGTTCTCTTCTGGCCATGAAAGAGAAGCAGCATCTTTACTCGGAGTCGATAAGCTCGAAGGGCCTTCGGGAGCGTCAAGAACATGGAGCGAAGTTACGCATGAAAAAACAGACAGAGTGATTCAAATGGGAGGAGATATAGCGTTTGGGTTAAGAATGTCTGATAGTTCAAATGCGCCTTTGACATGCTACACATACGGACCGAGAAAACAAATTAAGGGCGTAAAGATTCTGACTGCATATGAATCACAGACAAAAAATATTCCGGGTGTAACTGCAATCGGGGACTTAGTGAAAGACGCGTTAGAGATGGACATGACACCTTCAGCGTTATCTCAATGGAAGTGGCCGCAAAAAGAAAATTCACCGAGAATATTATTTTTACCAGGCTCAAGACCAGCAATAAGAAATGCCGCGCGTGAATGGCTCACTGATGTAAAATCAAAAATACTCGCAAAGATTCCGAACGCAAGAATCAGAACGTTATTCTCGCAGTTCATGCCTGAGTCAGAATTTGCATCATGGAAAAAATCAGGACTTGAACCCGTTAGAGCCGGAGCAGGTGCTGCAATGAGAGAAGCAGATTACGCGCTCACACAGCCGGGCACGAATAACTTTGAGCTTATGCACTGCGGACTTCCTGCACTCGTTGTTGCTCCAGAAAATTTTCTGAAATATATTCCTGTTGCCGGTGTTCTGGGTATACTGTCGAACCTTCCGTTTATAGGCATAAGAATCAGACGTGCAGGTGCAATGAGAATATTAAAACGCTGGGGATATATTTCACTTCCCAACAGAATAGCAGATCATAAAGTCATGAATGAAATGTACGGTGATGTTACCCCCGAAGACATTGCAGAAGAGATTCACGAGGAACTGAATAACCCCGAAGGATTAAAGAGAACGCGCGAAGAATTTCTGAGTCTCTCAGGTGAATCTGGAGCCGCATCAAGATTATGTGATATAGCCGCCGCAGAATGAATATGAACATGAATAACATACACGATAAAACGCCTCTGAAATTCTTACTCTCATACACGCGTCCTCATTACCTGAAAATTTTTCTCGCTATGATCTTCATGTTAGCATCTTCAGGTCTGAATATACTCCCGCCGTATTTATTCAAGTCCATAGTTGACGATGTCTTAATCTCAAAGAATATTTTCATGTTAAACATCATATGCGTAACTGTATTTATTATCTTCGGACTTAAGGCAGTAACTACATATTTTCAGAAATACCTGATGAATGTAGCTGGGCAGTCCGTAGTGATGGACATACG
>JAFPWQ010000088.1 GCA_017394925.1 Synergistaceae bacterium | reverse complement strand
TATCGAATAATAAACCCCAGTTCATGATTACGCCTCCTTAAATCTTGTCTACGAATTCACGCAGAGGCTGCAATACTCCCATTGGAATATTAACCGTCAGCAGCTTGTAGAAAATGAACCACATGATTAACGGCACAAGAAATGAAACAAGTATCATCGTAAGAAAATTTCTTTTGCCGATGAGCCACATGATTATCACGCTGATACACGCAGAGACAAGAACATAGCCGAGCCTGTCGAACAGGTATGTATACACTACGCAAAGAATAATCATGAAGAATGCAGCTGCTACTCCGCGATTAGTGAAGGGGTTTATGCTTGCAGATAATTCATTCTCGGGGTCTCCTTCCTTCATTCCGCGTGTTACTTTCAGAAGGGACTGTATGAATAGTATCACCGTGAAGATGGCCATGCCGCAAATCATAATCTGAGGGAACGTTGCAGGCTGTACATGTGCGCGCTTGTGAACCCTGAAGCCGGTTGTCTCGATGTATGTCCAGATCTCGAATGCAAGCAGTATAAACGAACATATGAGACTCGAAAAAGCCTTCGTTTGTGTCTTCTTCAAGAATAATCACTCCTTGTATATCAATATAAAAAAAGGACAGGACACATTGCCTGCCCGTTGAATTAATTCATTGCCTTTAAATTTCTATTCCGGCTGCTTCCATTGCCGCTGGAACATCTTTCTCTTCCTGCTGCTCAAGGAACGCTTTGAACTCTGCCGCATTCATGTATGCAATTCCGAGTCCTGCGTTGTTCATGTACTTCACGAAGTCTTCATCTTTGACTGCGGCCGCACATGCATCAGCGAGTTTTGTGCGTATTGCAGGGTCAACACCGTTGGGAAGTCCAAGCCCGCGCCATGTCGCATAGAAAGCGTTTACTCCCTGCTCTTTGCATGTCGGGATATTTCCGAAGACTGCATTATTGATTCTCTCTTCGGCCATGAGTCCAAGACAAATGAGATTGCCGGATTCTATGAATGAACGTGCCTCTGCAAGTGAGACTGTTACGCCCTCAATATCAACACCCTGTGCTGCGGCCTGAACTGCTGATGCTGCTCCGTCAGGATACGTTACCATTTTGAGCTCAACTCCTGCTACATTCATGAAATAACCGCCGGCGATATGCCACACTGAATTTGCAGATGACCCGCCCATACGGACCTCACCGGGATGTTTCTTGCAGTATTCGATGAAATCTTTCAATGTCGCGATGCCGTTCTTCTCTGCCCATGCCTTATTTACTGTTATTCCGGCAGGGTCAGCATTAAGTCTGCACAGAGGATCATAATTCACGTAGGACTTGTAGTCAGAGACATCAAGAGCCTTGTACGTAACGAACTCAAACGTGATCATTCCGAATGTGTAACCGTCAGGGTCTGCATCTGCAATCGCCTCATGACCTGTTACTCCGCCTGCACCTGTCCTGTTGTCGACAACGATGGTCTGACCCAGCTGCTTCTCTAATGCCTGACAGAACGCACGAAGACATGAATCAGTTCCGCCGCCAGCACCCCACGGACATATAGCCGTGAGTGATTTCTCAGGGTAAGCGGCCATTGCTGAAGACGCACTCAGCACAAGAACAAGAAACATTACGACAGAAAATAATTTTTTCATAAGTGTTCCTCCTTAAAATAAATGTGAATTAAATTGATTATATTGTAGTGATTGCAGACATGTCAACGAGAATTCAAACCATCTTTTACTGATCATGAAACAGAATACTTTTTTTTTAAGTCGCGGAAATTTCTTATTCCCAAATAGATAAATTGCCCGTAAAATTAAATCATTCCCAAATAAATAAAAATATTGAATCAGAAGGGAGATATTACTTAATGGATTACGCTATAGGTGTAATTTTGCTTTTAACATTCTTCGCTCTTGCCTGGTACTGCATCAAAGGTTTCAACTTAATGATCGGCTTCTTAGTCATCACGATCTTATGGACAGTTCTGCCGCTCGGTGGCACTCTCTTTGTCTCACAGGAATTTCTTGCGGCTAATCCCGTCTTGCTTTTCGGAGAAGGCACCGGGAAAACGCTCGTTGGGATTCTGAATCGAATCTATCAGTCAGCACCAGAAGGCTGGGGTACAACACTGGTCAATGTCTGCTGGGGCGCATGGTTCGGACGCGTCTTAATGGATACGGGAATCGCTTCGACTCTTATCCGCAAGACAGTAGAGCTTGGCGGAGACAAACCTGCTGTAACGATTTCACTGCTAAATCTCGTAACAGCTTTAATTTTTACGTCAATGACAGGTGCAGGTCCCGTTATCGCAATCGGCGTTATCGTTCTGCCTATCTTAATGTCTCTGGGAGTACCGAAGGCAATCGCAATGTTTTCATTCATGGGTGCAGTTGCATCAGGAATATATCTCAATCCCGTAAACTTTGCACAGTATCGTGCATTCTTCATCAAGCCTACAGACATGCCCGACTTCACATTAGGCTGGTATGCTGCACACTGGGGATATGCGGCACTCGCAATTATGTTAATCGTTACAACTCTGCTTGCGTTATTTTATCTCGGACGTTCAAAATCACATCGTCAATGGGCAGCACAGACAAGAACACCTCAGGCCTCACAGAAAGATGCACCGATATATACGCTTATTCTTCCTGTTGTACCCGTTATTCTTAATATCGCGTTCAACTTCTCAGTTATAGGCGGATTCGTTATTGCAGGTTTTGCGGCTTTATTCCTTTGCGGCAGAATGTCAGGTACATTCCGTGAGAACTGCCAGCTCGTGAATAAATTATATTATGAGGGCGTTGTTGATACTGCTCCTCTCGTGGGCTTCCTGCTTACACTTCCGATGTTCAATGCAGTAGCTGTCTATGCATCTCCGTATTTCAATGTCGTAATCGGTGAGATCATGCCCAAGTCAGAACTCGTTGTGTGTGTAGTCTTCGCGGCATTGTTATTCATGGGACTGTTCAGAGGTCCTATGACACTCGTAGGATGCGGAGCTGCAACTCTGGGAGTTTTGTCGAACGTTGCTAAATTTTCGGTGCCGTTCCTTTATGGTGTCTTCGCTATCCCGACAATAACCGTCAATATTGGCTGCTGTATCACACAGTCATGGGTAGCATGGGGACTTGCCTACACGAAAGTTGAATCTCGCGACTTCCTGAAACTTTCAATTCCGAATGCTTATGCCACTGGTATTTTACAGTATGCCGCAGTGTATTTCCTGCTTACTGGACTCGGCACTGCGTGGATGGTCGGCTAAACGATAATGACTAGTGAGACGTGGTTGAGGCTTTAATCACTCTCACTATATTTTTATGCGAATAAGAATCACGAAAACGAATCACAGCTAAGAATCACGAAAATGAATCACAAGCACGAATTAGAATCAGAGAGGAGAAAAGATAATGCCGGAAAATGAACGCCGTTCCGTGAGAATGGGAATCGATGTCGGCGGAACATATACGAAATGTGTTGCAATGGATAATCTGACCCATGAGATTATCGGCAAGAATGAAGTCAAAACTACTCACGATGACAAAGACGGAGTTGCAGCCGGAGTCGTTCAGTCATTCCGTAACTGCATGGCCGAAAACGGAATCAGACCCGAAGATGTTGTATTCGTCGCTCACTCAACCACACAGGCAACTAATGCATTCATTGAAGGAGACGTAGCTAATGTAGGAGTGTTCGGTGTAGCTGGCGGATGGTTTGAAAGTCTGCTTGCGAAAAGACAGTTAGCATTGCAGGACATAATTCTTGATCCTAAGACGAAGAAAGTCATAAAAGTATTTAATGCATTTGCCCGCAAAAAAGATTTAACGCCTGAACTCGTGAATTCAACCGTAGATGAACTGATTCAGAAAGGCTCACAGGTTATAGTTGCGTCAATGGCATTCGGTGTTGACAGCATGACGGAAGAGCAGATGATTCACGATGCAGCAGCCTCAAAGAATGTCCCTGCGACAATGGCCTCAGACATCACGAAATTATACGGGCTCACCAGACGCACACGAACAGCCGCGATTAATGCATCGATTCTGCCCAAGATGATAGCAACAGCAAATGCAACTGAAAGCTCAGTACGCAAAGCAGGGGTTACAGTTCCATTGATGATAATGCGCGGGGACGGCGGAGTCATGGAAATCTCAGAAATGCGCAAGCGTCCTATTCTCACGGCTCTGTCAGGCCCGGCGGCTTCGGTCATGGGATCATTAATGTATCTCAGAGCATCAAACGCAATTTATTTCGAGGTCGGCGGAACTACGACTAACATCGGAGTAATCAAAAACGGAAGACCGGGTGTCGATTATGCCCAGATCGGCGGACATGATACATATATCAGCTCGCTTGACGTGAGAATACTTGGTTGTGCAGGCGGCTCAATGGTGAGAATCAACGATAAAGAAGTTGTTGATGTAGGCCCAAGAAGCGCACACATTGCAGGCTGTGAGTATGCATGTTTCACTCCCGAAGAAGAAATCGTTGACCCTCAGATTGGACTCATAAGCCCCAAGCCCGGAGACCCGAATGATTATGTAGTTATTCGTCTGAAGAGCGGCAAGAAAATTTGCTTCACGAACACAGACGCGGCTAATGTACTCGGACTGATTGACGAGAAATATTTCGCTCACGGAAACGCAAGCGCGGCACGTAAAGCAATGCAGCCAGTAGCGGATAAACTTGGAATCACGGTTGAAGAACTTGCGACTCAGATTCTCGAAAAGGATTACGAAAAGGTCAGCGCATGTATTAATGCATTAGCTGATAAGTACCAGTTAGACCAGGAAAGTATGCGCCTCGTTGGGTGCGGAGGAGGAGCTGCTTCACTCGTTCCGTATTGCGCGAATAAAATGGGCCTGCAGTACAGCATACCAGAGAATGCCGAAGTCATTTCTTCAATCGGTGTTGCTCTCTCAATGGTTCGTGATGTTGTTGAACGTGTTATCCCGAATCCGACTCAGGAAGATATTCGCGAACTCAAGAAGGAAGCTGTTGATGCCGCTGTGAGTTCGGGCGCATCTCCTGACACTGTAGAAGTTCACATTGAGATTGACTCGCAGACAGGAAAAGTTACGGCCATTGCGACAGGCTCAACGGAAGTCAAGACAACGGATTTATTGAAAGAATGCGATGAAGCAGAAGCAGAAGAACTTGCGCGTGAAGATTTCGGCTCAAAGGTCAGCAATATACATCTTGCCGCTAAGACTGAAAAATTCTATGTCTATCAGGGCGACAAGGACGAAAAACACCCGGTGCGTATTGTCGATAAAAAAGGCTTCATTCGTGTACAGTGTTCACAGGCTGAAGTCGTTAAATGCAAAGTCAGCGAATATCTTGATGAAGTCAGACGGTTATGGGAAGATACCGCAGTGTTCAAGACTGACAGCATTTTACGCCCGGACTATTTCGTATGCTTCGGGCCTCGTGTGAGCGATTACAGCGCAGTTGACCTTGAGCATATAGAGCTGTTAATGGATCTGGACATCGGAGATCGTGATGCTGATGAAGAGATTATCATTGTAGGCTCAATCACTGAAGTATAAATTTTTCGTGCCCTCCTGATTCGCAGGGGGGATATATTTTTCATCATGAACTGGGAATATATAAAGCAGAAGTTAAAGCCAATAGCAGACGGCCTTTTCGGCAAGCAGAGAATAACCAGATACGAGAGACCGCATTATGAGATTCGCAAACTTGATTATATGCTGGGAAAACTCGCAATGATACCTGCAATTGAATGGCGGCATTATGCATTTTCGCGTGAACCTCTGAACGGAAAATTTTCACCTTCACAGCGTCTTGAATGGATGCGTAAATCGATTGAATGCGGAAAAATTTATGCTCAACGTATGATTGCTGAGTACGAATCAGATGATGCTGATATAATTGCACATAGATTAGGCCTTGAAGTATTTTATCCTCAATATCCTGAGAAGACAGACAGAGTTTTATTTGCAGATTTCATTAAACCGGACAGAATTAATATTTTCATGGACGCAGTGAACCGTGCAGAAAAATTATTGCGAAAAGAATCCGTGAAAAAAATTCCCGGAGATAACATAAAGCCTGCTAAAATAATTTTATCGCATGAAATCTTTCATCACATTGAGGAAAAATACAGGCATGAAATTTTCACACGCACCGAAAAGATTCGTCTGTGGAGCTTAGGCCCTCTTCATAATGATTCAGGGATATATGCGCTCGGTGAAATTGCAGCGATGTCATTTGCTCAGGAGCTTAATCATTTAACTTATTTCCCGTATCTTATGGACGTATTTCTGGTTTATGATTATTCACCTGAAGAGGCAAGCGGATTATACGAAGAGATGATGACACTTGCGGGACTTGAGCCATAAACACAGAAGGGAGATGTCATATTGTTAGTACCATTTGAAAAACTGAAAGCAACAGCAAAAAAAGCATTTCTGAATATGGGACTTAGTGAAGAACAAGCTGAAACATGCGCACATATTCACGCGTCATCGAGTGCAGACGGAGTTGAAAGTCATGGCATGAATCGTGTTCCGAGATTCGCGGAGTACGTGAGTAAAGGCTGGGTAAATATTCACGGTAAACCCGAACTCCTGAAAGCAAGAGGCGCGGCAGAAAATTATGATGGTCATTTAGGGATTGGCATAACAAATGCGTTATTCTGTTCTGAACGTGCAATGAAACTCGCAGATGTTCACGGCATAGGACTAGTAGCACTCAGGAATACAACTCACTGGATGCGCGGAGGAACTTATGCGTGGAAAATGGCGGAGGCAGGTTATATCGGAATCAGCTGGATAAATACTGAGGCAGCTATGCCATTGTGGGGCAGTGATGAAAAAAGCGTAGGCAATAATCCGCTTTGTATTGCGATTCCCAGAGAAGACGGTCAGATTGTCGTTGACATGGCCATGAGCCAGTATGCACACGGGAAACTCGGAGTGTATCGTCTCGCAGGGAAAAAACTTCCTTATCCCGGAGGCTTCGACAAAGACGGAAATTTAACGGATGACCCTGCAGCAATCGCAGAATCAATGCGACTGTTGCCGGCTGGTTACTGGAAGGGTTCAGCTTTAGCCATTGCACTTGACCTTGCGGCGGCGGCAATCTCGAACGGTCTTTGCGGTTC
>JAFPWQ010000087.1 GCA_017394925.1 Synergistaceae bacterium | reverse complement strand
TACCGCAGATTTCCTCAAAGCTGAGTTCAGTCATGAGTGCTGAGTTATCCGCAGCGTTGTAACAATGCAGGCAGTTATAGTTGCATTTTCCCGTTATCATCAGATTCATCTCAGGAATATATCCGTTCTCATATTTCCGTAAAGATGACCATTCCGAATTTTTTTCTCCTTTTTCGCAGGGCATTATCAGCTTTTTAAGAACAAGCAGCATGACAGTATTATTTGCTTCTATGTCATGTTCGCCGTCGCAGAGAAGCATTATTTTAGCCTCTTCTGGTGTCAGAAAAGTTGCGAAAATTTCTCCCTTTTGATAGTACCCATATCTAGTGCCAAACCATTTTCTGAGCGCAATGTTATCATCAAGCCTGTAATACATGAACCCGCCTCACAATATAGATATGATTTTCTCAGGGAATGCATAACGAAGCATTTCATAGCCTACTCCGCATAACCCATAAAAGAATGATGCAGTTACTCCGTTGTTCTGACTATATGAATTGAATCTATAATTGCCCTCTTTCTGTTTGCATTCGTACATTGCAGAAAGAACATCGCCTGCTGAATCATAATCGCCTGTAGTCAAATAATATTCAACGATAGCAGAGTTCGCACAGCACAAACGATCCGATATATTCAACGGGAGTTTATCAACGCTCTCACGCGCAAATCGTCTGAGAGTTTCCGCCGCTTCTCCGCCCTTATTACCCATATGATGAATCATAATTCCAATACCAGGCGCACCATAGCAATATCCGTGCATGTAACTTTTCGGAGGAAAATCACGCATATCAGGCCATGTTCCGAATTTCTCTGAGTACTGAACGTAACTCTTCATCTCGTATTCAAGTGCCTCTTTAGCCGCTGGAATATATTTATCGTCATCAAGAACTTCAGCCGCCGCTAATAGTGCTTGAGCTATTCCCGTCTGGCCATGACCCCCGCCGTTTATCAGTCTCGGATGATCGGGTAATGTCTTCCATAAAATAGCACCATGATATTCGAACGTCTTCATCGATAATAGCCTGTCTGCCGCTGAACGTATAATCTTCGTGCGATTCCTGTATTCATCAAACCTGCACAATGTTGAAATAACACCAGCAACTCCTGTTATGATGTCAGCTCTCGTGCATTTCTCAAAGTCCGTAGTCTCTAATATCCCTAAGATTTCATTGCACAAGTCATCAAGTCTCTTCTCGTCTTCAGGTCTGTAACGCTTGATAATCGCGAGTCCTTTAAGAACTCCGTCTAATCCGTTTGCCTCTCCTAACGGTGCAATAGAATCAGGGTGTCTTTCAGGGTCTTTCAGGAGTTTCAAGAGTAAGTTTATCTCATTAATCGCTTCATTAACGAAATAATCAGCCATTCGTTTAACATTCTCTTCATTGCTGACATATGCCAGTGCTGAGACGAATAGAGCCATTCCCGTAAATCCATTGTATAAGCTGTGATCACTGAATGAAAGCCCGAAGCTGCTATCATGAATGTAACCCCAGAGAAATCTTCCGTCAGGTGTCGGGATCTTCAGGTCGTACATCTCATCAAGAAGTCTTCTTGCCTCACTTAATGCAACATCAACTGGCAAAGGAGACCCTTTTCTTTCAGGCATAGTGTAATTTCCGATTTCGTTTTCAGAGAGCGTTTCCGGGTACTGCCTGATTGCACGGTCAATGCACGTTAAATCAAATAACTCGTCCTTATCGTCCATTGCAGAAAGCGTATCGAGTATGTGATTTACTGCTGACTTCCCGAAGCGATTAGTTATAAGTTCTTCACCGTCTCCGTAAACCGAAAGGCTGTCAGTGTATGTGTAAAAGTATGGGACATCTCCGCGTCTAAGCTGTTTAATCTCACTGGCAACAACTTTTTCGTCCGTATCCTTTTTATTTTTATGGAAAAGTTCTGAGAGAGTTTTTATCATTTCGTTCATGCCCTCTTCGGATTCAAACGATGAATGATGATACATCTTCCTCAATATACTTGCGTAAACCCTCGTTGCACGTTCAATATATCTCACCGGCATATGAGGAGGAAAATCACGAACTATCTCCGCAATCTTTTCCCTGTGTGCCAATGCCTGAGTATACGCATCATGATAGCCCTTCTTGTACGACTCAAGATAATTCCTAACAGTAACTTTTCTTCCGTCAACAACAGGTGAGTTACCTTCTTTGCGTGTATCATTGAGAACGCTGAACTCATACTCTTTATATCTTGCCGGCATAATCAGCGAGTGAAAGACCGAATGCTCCATATACTGCTTATCAGAATTTGCACGGTCAGCATGAACGGGATAAAACACTGTCTCAAGGTCAATGATATACGGCTTCGTTCCGCATGAAAGAATGTTAGTGTGATGAAGATCCGTACTTCCGAAAAGTTTGGCGAAAAGCGTTAATCCTCCCAGCGAATAGTAAAAACGTTCTGCCTCTTCATGACCCTCTGCACAGCTCTTCACGATGAACTCACATACACCGAAATCTTTCCCGAATGCAATCGACTTTGGGATACCAACGAATTCATCAAAGAAACGTTTCGCAAGCATATACACCTGTTCGTCTCCGCGCATATCATGAGGCTTATACACAAGTTTTCCTGCGTCAGTCTGAAGAATCATTACGCTTCGGCCATTGTTGTGAGTATCTCCGTCCTCAAGAATAAGTTCATCAATCGTGTGATAAATTTTTCCGCCGGTCAGAGCTTCGCAGATCGCATTACGGTTCTCATCCATGCGTGATAGCATCTCAAGGAAACCATCAGTAACGCCTGAAAGCTGACGTGTGAGAGTCTCAATGAGAAGTTCAGGTATGATTAATTTTCCGTCTTCAATCTGATGAATGAGTGTATCATGAGTCTTTTTACGTTCTTCTGCCGTGAGAAGTTCTGGTAATCCTGCAAAGGGGTTATCGGGTGTGAGCTGAGCGATAAATTTTGTCTCTGTGCTTTTCGTGATTAAAGCGGCAAGGTGCTTGAGGACATCTTCAAACTTTCTGAGGACATTTTCCCCAAGCATACCTGATTGCGGACAAGTTTTGACACGCTCAATCTGAAAATCTATATACTTCTGAAACATTAAATCAGTTTCTACGTTCAGTTTTCAGTGAAGAATAATCAAAACCAACATGCCCAGTCAGAACAAAGCGTAGAGCAAAGAGCAGAGTCGAATGGGTCGCCGCCTGCTACCATTTCAAGCTCATCAAGACTTAGTTCTCTCATCGGTTTGTCTTGTGCCGTCTTCTCAGCAGCAAATTCTTTAAGCTCCTCAGCGGTTGAAGCACAATCATTAGCCTTGAGGAATTCCGTTACCTTTCCTGCCCTCACTGCATCTGATAATTCCTTCTTCAGTTCATCACTTGTCTTGATTTCCTCGTATAATTCCTGCAATGTCTTCATTATGAAAACCTCACCTTCTATTAAAGTTCGCATATCTTACACTCAAACACGAAAAAAATTCAAGTTCCAATTTTGCGTCATCAAAAAGAAAAAAAATTCCCCGCAAGCACTTTCGCTCACAGGGCGTAAATCCTCTTCGTTACTCGTTATTTCAGATTCGCATTCATGAATTCGATTATTTTCGCAAACGGAATTTTCTCCATATTGTCATACAAATCACAATGCGATGCTCCCGATACTATTACAAGTTCCTTGTTATCTCCCTTCAGCTTCTTGTACACATCTTCGCCCATGTATCTCGAATGTGCCTTTTCTCCGTGTACTATCAGAACTGCTGAACGAATCTCACCCGCAAACTTCAGCATAGGCATGTTGATTAATGCAAGCCCTGATGTTACGTTCCAGCCCTCATTTGAATTCAATGAACGCTCATGATAGCCTCTCGGTGTCTTGTAGTACGCGTAGTAATCCTTCACGAACTGAGGTGCATCTTCCGGCAATGGGTCAACAACTCCGCCTGCACGTACATATGTTCCGTTCTTATAGTCATTCGTGCGCTGGTCATTCATGGCCTTTCTCATTGCGTATCGTGATTCTTCGTTATCGTTCTCGTCAAAGTATCCGTTCGCCGCGACTCTCGACATGTCATATAGTGTTGATGCAACCGTTGCTTTGATTCGTGTGTCATTCGCCGCCGCAGATACCGCAATTCCTCCCCAGCCGCATACTCCGATTATGCCGACTCTCTCAGGGTCAATGTAATCCTGAACACTCAGAAAATCTATTGCAGCAGAAAAATCTTCAGTGTTGATTGACGGGTCTGCAACATAACGCACATTCCCTCCGCTCTCTCCTGTGAATGACGGATCGAACGCTACTGCAACAAAACCTGCCTTTGCCATCTCCTGAGCATACAGTCCTGATACCTGCTCTTTGACCGCTCCGAAAGGTCCTGCTACTGCTATTCCTGCATATTTCTTCGAGATGTCAAAATCCTTCGGAAGGTATAT
>JAFPWQ010000086.1 GCA_017394925.1 Synergistaceae bacterium | reverse complement strand
CTTTGAGGCTTCATCGTCTTCGTGCTTCAATGCTGTCTCTTCGATTTCAAGCTGCATTACTTTACGAGAGGCCGCATCAAGTTCTGAAGGCTGAGAGTCTATTTCTGTGCGTATCATTGCACACGCTTCATCAACAAGATCTATCGCCTTGTCGGGCAAGAATCGATTCGTGATGTACCTGTTCGATAACACAGCAGCAGCTACAAGTGCATTATCGCGGATCACTACACCGTGATGTACCTGCAATTTTTCGCGTATTCCCCTCAGAATCGAAATCGTATCTTCAACCGTAGGCTGTTCAACGTCCACAGGCTGAAATCTTCGTGCAAGTGCCGCGTCTTTCTCGATGTACTTGCGGTATTCATCAACCGTAGTTGCTCCGATACAATGAAGTTCTCCGCGCGCGAGCATTGGCTTTAACATGTTGCCTGCATCAACTGCACCTTCTGCCGCTCCTGCCCCCACAATCGTATGAAGTTCATCAATGAATAATATTATTCTCCCGTCGCTGTTCCGTATCTCATTCAGTACGGCCTTGAGTCTTTCTTCAAATTCGCCTCTGTACTTTGCACCGGCAACCAGTGAACCCATATCGAGAGCAAAAACTGTTCTGTCTTTCAGTCCTTCGGGAACATCTCCGCGTACGATTCTCTGTGCAAGTCCCTCAACAATTGCTGTCTTACCCACACCGGGATCTCCAATCAGAACAGGATTATTCTTAGTCTTACGTGAGAGTATACGTACAACTCTGCGAATTTCATCATCACGTCCGATTACAGGGTCAAGTTTGTTGTTCCTCGCTGCCTCAACCAAATCACGCCCGTATTTTTCGAGTGCCTCATACGTTGCTTCAGGATCCGCACTCTGTACCCTCTGTGAGCCTCTGACATCATTTAATGTCTTCAGGAATTTTTCTTCCGTTATCCCAAAAGACGCAAATATCTTTCCGCACGGCGTGTTAGTCCCTTCACCTGTCATTGCAAGAAATATATGCTCAACTGAAACGTATTCATCTTTCAGTGCTTTGGCTCTGTCCTCTGCGGAATTAAGCACACGATTCAGTCTCTGAGTGATATATACTTTGCCTTGTTCAGTTCCTCCTCCTGTTACGCGGGGTAATCGCGATAATTCTTCCGTAACCATTTTTGATAGTGATGATACGTTTATGTCCATGCGTTTTAACAGCTGAACTATTAAGCCGTCTGAATCATTTAGCAACGCAGATAGTAAATGCTCAACGTCAACCTGCTGATGATTATATTCACTCGCTATTGCCTGAGCATTTTGCACTGCCTCCTGACTCTTTCTCGTAAATTTATTCATGTCCATACTAATTATTCTCCCTTGATTAAATTTGACTAAATCATAGCAAAAAAATTTTTCATGTCAAATTGTTATTATGCGATTCTAAACAGCTGATTATGATTCGCAATCATCATTAGCAGGTGCATATTGTGATTCGTATATGGCAATCATTATCGCGTATTGAAAGAGAATAAACATAAACGTAAACAGTCAGACATAAAAATAGATTCAAAACAGCAGAACGTGTTAATATACTCACATCACACATTTAAAATTTGAAAGAAGGGTTCATTGTCATCATGAAGAAACGCGTGTTTATATTGCTGTCCGTGATTTGCATTGCAGTAATCATTATATCGTCTCAAATGGAAAATGCCGGACTCAAAACTGGAACGGGTGTTGCTGACGGTTACGGCGGAAAAGATTCAATCAGTGTTACGGTTTCAGTCAAAGACGGGAAGATTGCAAGTGTAAATGCATCAGGCCCGAAAGAGACTCAAGGAATAGGCTCAATTGCGATTGAGAAAATGCCCGGTGAAATGGTCAAGGCCAACAGCATTAACGTTGACGGTGTAAGCGGAGCAACAGTAAGCTCAACGGGAATACTCAAAGCCGCAGAACTTGCACTCACAGCCGCAGGACTTAATCCGAATGACTTCAAAGGAGCTTCAGCAGTCAAAGCCGAAGACAAGACATATGACGCTGACATCGTGATAGTCGGTGCGGGCGGTGCAGGAATGGTTGCCGCGATAACAGCCGCTGATGCAGGAAAGAAAGTTATTTTGATTGAGAAGCAGGCCATGACAGGCGGAAATTCTGTGCGTGCAACAGGAGGAATGAATGCGACAAAAACGGGTGAACAGGACGCTAATAAATTCACAGAAGAGGCCGGCATTGAGAAAACGTTAAAGGCCGCAGAGAAATTTGCAGACAATAAAGTAATCGCAGAACTCACAGCCAAAGTTAAATCACAATGGGAAGAATACAAAGCTAATCCGCAGGGCTATTTTGATTCGGTTGAATTAATGCAGCTTGATACGATTATAGGCGGTCATGGCAAGAAT
The DNA here is from genome assembly GCA_017394925.1 of Synergistaceae bacterium. Classification (GTDB taxonomy): domain Bacteria; phylum Synergistota; class Synergistia; order Synergistales; family Aminobacteriaceae; genus JAFUXM01. The sequence continues at coordinate 5,490 of JAFPWQ010000086.1, read as the reverse complement.
GATCCAGAACTCGTGAAGGCACTTACGACTGGAGCGGCTGATGCAATCGCATGGCTCAAGACGATTAATATTGATCTGTCATCCGTAGGCGCATTCGGGGGAGCATCGGTGAAACGAATTCACAGACCATTAAACGAAGAGAAGAAAGTTGTATCTGTCGGAGGCTATATGATTCCCAGACTCGAAAAGGCTTGCAGAGACAGAAAGAATATAACGCTCTTACTTGAGACAACAGCGACATCAATAATGACTGACGATAACGGAAAAATTTCAGGCATTGAAGCAGAGAGCAAAGGCGCAAAAGTTACGGTTAATGCTAAAGCCGTGATTCTCGCAACGGGAGGTTTCGGTGCAAACTTAAAGATGGTCGCAAGATTGAAACCTGAGCTTGAAGGATTCATGACCACGAATGCACCGGGCATTGACGGAAGAGGCATCATAATGGCGCAGGAACTCGGAGCTGCTACAGTAGACATGAAAGAGATTCAGATTCACCCTACTGTACAGGCAGATACGGCAGCACTCATCACTGAAGGTTTACGCGGAGACGGAGCTATTCTCGTGAACGCTAACGGGAAGAGATTCACCGATGAGACTTCAACAAGAGATGCAGTGAGTGCGGCGGAAATAGCACAGCCCGGTTCATTCTCATGGCTCATAATCGACACAAAGATGTCAGACGCTTCAAGTGTCATTAAGGGCTATATCTCACGCGGCTACACCAAGCAGGGCAATACATACGAAGAACTTGCGAAAGAGATTAACATTCCGGCAGATGCATTTGCTGAGACAATGAAGACCTGGAACGAGTATGTAGCCAACCGCAAAGATTCAGAATTCGGACGCACGAGTTTTGCACAGCCTCTCGATAAGGCACCGTTCTATGCGATAAAAGTTACGGCAGGAGTTCATCACACAATGGGAGGACTCAAGATTGACTCGCATACACGCGTACTCAAAGGCGATAATTCAGTCATTCCGGGATTATACGCGGCTGGAGAAGTTACCGGCGGCATTCACGGAGGTAATCGCTTAGGCGGAAATGCAGTAGCTGATTTCGTGATATTCGGACGCATTGCAGGACAGGAAGCAGCAAAATTCTAATCGTGATTTGAATCATGAAATTATTCCCCTTCTGTGAAAAATGCAGGAGGGGTTTTATTATTCCTGTGAGGTGATTCAATTTGAGACGTGAATTTAACATGACAACAGGAAAAATCTGGCCGGTACTCTTAACGTTCACACTTCCCCTTCTGCTTGAGAATCTTCTTCAATTGCTCTACTACACGACCGACAGCATAATCGTGGGTCAGTATGTCGGAATGTCAGCATTAGCCGCAATAAGTGCAACGACTCACATATGCGGAATGTTGGTGCGATTCTTCAACGGCACGGCAGCAGGAGCAGGTGTAGTAATCAGCAGGAGCTTCGGAGCAGGAGACAGAGAAAGACTCCGCGAGTCAGTCAGCACTACGATAATGCTTACGTTAATTGCATGTGTGATATTAACATTCACGGGAGTATTCTCTTCACGCTGGCTTCTCGAACACATTTCAACTCCTCCTGATGTTTTGAGAGACGCAGATATATATCTCAAAATATATTTCGGTGGAATATCAGGGCTTTTATTCTATAACATCGGGGGCGCGATTCTGCGTGCAATGGGAGATACACAAAGGCCGTTAATCTTTCTCATAATATGCAGTGTCATGAATATCATTCTTGATTTGATTTTCGTAAATATATTTCACTGGGGCATAGCAGGAGCCGCAATTGCAACGATAACAGCACAGGCGCTCTCTGCAATACTTGTCATGCTTGCGGTTGCGAAATCAACGGGAGCGTTTAAGTCTCTGCGAATCAATTTCACACTTGCGCGTGAGATTTTGCGTATAGGCTTGCCTTTTGGGATTCAAATGGCGGTCGTGGCATTCTCAAACGTATTTGTTCAGGGATATATTAACGTCTTCGGCACGGCATGTATTGCAGGCTGGGGAGTGTATATCAGGCTCGACCAGTATATGATGCTTCCCATTCAGAGCATGGGACAGGCCGTAACAGTCTTCACGGGTCAGAATTTGGGCGCAGGCAAGAATGAGCGTGCTGTTTCGGGAACATGGACAGCGTTATTCATGATGTTAGGTATATCGTCATTCATTGCGTTAATGCTGTGCGTATTTGCTCCGTCATTGTCATCGTTATTCAGTCCTGAGTCAGGCGTGATTGAATACGGCACACTCTTTATCCGAATGTGTACACCTGTAGCCGTAATCACATGCTTCAATCAGATATTATCCGGCTATCTTCGCGGCGATGGTGATTCGAGAATGCCCATGATAATAACGTTATGCACTCATGTATTCTTCAGGCAGATATATTTGTTCGTCATTAAGAGAGTGATTCCCGATAACGTTTATGTCATTGGATTTGGTTATCCGGCAGGCTGGATATTATGCGCGTTTATCATGACGATATATTATTTCATTCATCAAAGAAGGAGATGATTAAAAAGCATGTGTAATGAGAGTAAATCTGAGCTGGATAAATTATTTGCAGAAGTTAGAGCATATAAGGCAACAAGGAATTATGGTGAAATGTTGAAATTTATCGGACGTTTCAGAGATATTGCACCATTTAATCTGATGCTGGTTCAAATACAGAAACCGGGCAGCAGATATATAGCAACTGCTGAAGACTGGCGTGTTCGTTTTAACAGAAGGCCTAAACCAGGCGCACGTCCTCTCGTAATAATGCATCCGTTTGGACCAGTCAGATTCGTTTATGAACTAAGCGATACTGAAGGCAAAGACTTTCCGCAAAAATTGTTGAATCCATTTAAGGCAAATGCAGACAAAAAAGAGATTTCTGAAAGACAGCTCGAAATATTTATACGGAATAATCTTTACCTGAATGGATTCGCAGTGCGACCGGAAAATTACGGTACTGAGCTTGCAGGACGTGTTCAGACGCTCAATATCGAGGGAACCTATCATGGAAAACGTTTCAGGCTTCCGTTTGCAATAACGATTAATCAGAATCATGACCCTGTAACAAGACTTGCTACGATTTATCACGAACTAGGTCATGTATACTGCGGTCACTTGTACAATCCGAACGTTAAATATTTGCCTAAACGTTATAGTCTACCAAGTCAGATTGAAGAATTTGAAGCAGAGTCTGTTTGCTGGCTTTTGTGTGAACGTCATGGCATCATGAATCCTTCTGCGGAATACCTGAGCAGTTATCTTGATGAAAACTCTGAGATACCAGACATAAGCATCGATATGGTTCTTAAGGCCGTAAAAGCAATAGAAAATCTCAGAGATAATGATATAGACGCTCCACGTAAGGAACTGAGATTAGAAAAAAGTTAAGGAGGTCATGTATATGGCAGTATATGAAGACTTTGCGAAGTTAGACATCAGAGCCGGAACGATAATAAGCGTTGAAGCATTCCCGAAAGCAAGAAAGCCTGCGTATAAGCTGACAATAGATTTTGGAGATGAAATTGGAATCAAAAAATCATCAGCGCAGATAACGAATCTATACACGCCTGAAGATTTAACCGGCAAAAAAATTTTAGCGGTTGTGAATTTCCCGATAAGACAGATTGCAGATTTCATGAGTGAAGTTTTAGTGCTTGGAACCAACAGCCCGAACGGAATCGTTTTAGCAGTTCCCGATAAGCCCGAAGGAATAAACAACGGCGATAAATTATGCTGACGTAAGGAGGATATTAAGATGCAGAAATTCACCGTAAAATCAGATTCGAATCAGGAATCAATAAGCGAAGCATTAAGTTTTATCCGTGAACATCTGAAGAAATATCACCTCAAGACCAAAGAAGAAATACACGCGAATCTAATGGCCGAAGAAGCATTAACGCATTTAATCGAACATGGGAAACTCAAAGACGGCGATTCTTTTTATGTGAGCGTCAGAAAGTTCTTAGGCAGAGTAACAATCAAGCTCACAGTGCCGGGCGAAAAATTTGATTTTCTTGAGAGCATAAATCCTGATATGACATTCGATGAAGAAGGAATGCCGGAAGCTAATTATGCAATACAGAATATCCTGCTTCATTCATTTGAGGACAGACTGAGATATTCACACAGCAGGGGCTTCAATACGATAACGGTTATTGCAATGCGTTCAAACAAGGCTGCATTCTGGCGGACAGTTACGGCTCTAATCTCGGCAGTAATCATCGGGACATTAATGAAGAGTTTTGCGTCTGAGTCATTATGTTCTGCGGTCAATGATATAGTTCTTGTGCGCGTGAAAACGATGTACCTGAACGCAGTAAAAACCCTCGTAACTCCTCTGATATTCTTCTCGATCATGAACTGCTTCACACAATTCAAAAATTTTTCTGAGATTGGCCGCGTAGGATCAAAAATAGTAACTGCATTCCTGATAAAAATGTTCATAGCGGCGTGTATAGGCACCGGAATATTTTTCCTGTTACAGCCCTGCGAAGGAATTCACCTCGTAGCCTCTGATGCTTCTGTATCTGCTGCTGCTCTTTCGGACTATGATGTCATCACGGATATAATCCCGTCAAATTTTGTGCGTCCGTTCCTTGAGATGAACATGATGCAGGTATTATTCCTTGCGTTTTTGTGCGGAGCGGGAATTATGACAATGGGAGAGTCAGCGAGACCCTTGCGTGAATTTTTTGATTCATGCTGTCAGTTATTCATGGCCATCGTGAAAATCATTGTGCCTTTGCTGCCTTTAGCCGGATTCTGTTCAATACTTTCTGCAATTCTCATAACTGACCCAAAAATCATGTTTTCATTTGCGGGGTTCATAGCTTCGGATGCAGTTGGTATGTTATGCCTTGTGAGCGTGTCATGTCTTCAGCTTTTTATTTTCGGGGGATTAAATCCGATTCAGGCACTGAAAAAATATTTTCCTGCTGCGTTAATTGCAATGGCCTCATCAACAACTGCATCTATGCCCAGCAACATGAATTCATGCGGTGAAATGGGAGTGCCTAAGAGAATACATTCATTTTCGATTCCTCTGGGCGCAACGATAAGCCTTGACGCTGCTGCAATGTATACGGCTCTGAGTGCATTAACCCTAGCGAAGATTTACGGCGTTAATGTCCCGTCAGAAAGTATTCTGCCTCTGATAATTTCCGTTACGATTATAACAGTAAGTGCTCCGAGCATAACGGGTGCATCTCTTGTGTGTATCTCGATTGCTATGACTCAGTTGGGAGTTCCTGCTGAGGCACTCGGGATTATCATGGGCATTGATGCGATTCAGAATTTCATGCATCCTCCCGTGAATAGCTTTAGTGCAGTAGCGTTGACATTAACGGTAAACTCACGCGAGAAGATACTCGATACAGAAAAATTTTTACGCTGAGACTGATAATGTGCAGTAAAACAGTATTAAATGCAATATCATCCAGCAACAATAAACACAAAGAGAAAAATTTATGTGAGCTGATAATTTGCAGTAAAGGCAGATTTAATG
>JAFPWQ010000085.1 GCA_017394925.1 Synergistaceae bacterium | reverse complement strand
TCAAGATTTGCGGGTTCAGTGCGCATATATACGCTGGTTAATTCTCTTTTTGCTTCGGTCAGTGAGCCTAACATGCCGCTGTAATCTGTGAGTTCCAGAGGAGAATTGAAACTTGAATCTGTCCTGAATGTTATTGCGTGCGTGTCAAGATCTTCTTCTGCAGTGAGATTTATGCTCTGAGAACTTGCCGCTCCTGTAATGAAATTCACGAGGTCTTCGGCTGTTAATTCTTCGCCTGTTATCTCTGACGGGTATAACTCGTTGCCGTCATCATCAGTTGCTTTGCCGTCAAATTCTGCTCTTAACTTCCAGCCTCCTGAAGTATCACGGTCTATCTTTATGGTCAGCACAGAAGGCACTTCGTCTTCGTTTAACGTTCTGAACTGCAGTTTATACGGAATATCTTCAGAACTTGCATTGAGAATTACACCTTCTTCAAATTCTGAAGTTCTGACTGCATAAACTTCAAGACAATGAGCGTTACCTCCTCCTGTTGTCCATTCAACGCCGTTAGCAATTCTGTCGACAGTGAGCTGATATGTACCTTCCGGGCCGATTGCGAGAGCGTCAGCAATGTTTTTATCCTGCACGATATCGAATTCATTTTCTGCCACCTGAACGTCATAATAGACCTGATTATCCCACATGAAGGCATGAGCTTTTAATTCACGGACATGTTCACCCTGCACAAGAACACGGCCATTGACAGACAGAAAGAATTCGCCTTTAACGCCGTTATATTCTTTTGGCTCGTTATAGCTGATATCCATCATTTTTGAGAGCTTATCGATTAATACATCTCGCTGGTCATATAAATCATTAGCGTTTTGATTTAATGCTTCTGCCTCAGAGATTTTTTTATTCAAAGAGGCAATACCGCGTAAAATTCCGTTTGCATCGTCAACTGCCTGCTGAATTTCAAGATTTATGCTGTTGTTATAAGTGTTAAAGCTGTCGATTAAGTTAGACATCATCATGCCGAGTGAATTTGCACTTTCAACTAATGCACGTCTTGCGGCAACGTCTTCAGGAGTCTGCTGTAAAGTCTGAATGTTAGTGAAGAAAGTATCCATAGCGGAACGAATGCCAGAACTTGACGGTTCAGAGATATAATTCTGAATTGAATCGTAAAGGTCATTAATTTTCTCCCAGTAGCCCAAATTAGCCTGATTATCGCGGTACTGGAAGTCAAGAAATTCATCACGTATTCTGACAATATCATCGGCATACATTCCCTGACCTAACTGTCCGACGTTTGGAATATTTTCCGGCGTAACAGTTCTGAAGTTTACGCGCTGACGTGAATAGCCTTCAGTGTTCATGTTTGAGATGTTATGACCGACAGTCTGCATGCCTAATCTGAAAGCATTCAGAGCGCTTTTTCCCATTTCGAGCGAACCAAATGAACCGCTCATATTATCATCACCTTATCCTCTGAAATCTGCACAGCCTGACCGTGAAAATCTGCTGTCCTGATTACCGTTTAATCTCTGGAATTCGGATAAAAGCATGGAAGTATATTTTTCATTTTGTTCGATCAGGCCGTTTAAAATAATCATTTCTGATTTTAATACGAAAATGGACTGCGTTAATCTGTCCACAGCCCCGTTAAAGATTGCTTTTTCATTTTCCGTTAAATTTCCGGCTAATGAGCTTGCTTTTGGTTCACACATGAAAATAGCCGCGAGCCTTTTTGATAAATCATTGCGTGAATTATCAGCAGTCTGAGCGTCAAAGAAAATATCACGAATATCATTCATGATAGAATTCACGCTTTCAGTATCACGTTCAGTCATGGCCTCGCGCTGGTCTCTCATGGCATATATTAAATCATCAATGCAGTCGCTTTCATGGTTAACTGCATCTATGAGTGCTTTAACTTCACTGCGCATGATAATTATTCTTCTGCAAGGTCTAACATACCGGCGATATATAACCTGTCAGCAAGTTTATCTAACGGTGGATTATATGTACCTGCATTTATTTGAGCCTTAAAGCCAGCAATTAAATCATCGCGGACTTCTGGAATATTTTTCATTTCAGCATTAACTTTCGATAACAACGACCCGAAAGAGCTTATATTTGCGTTGTCTGCTTCACCTGATGAGCCGTTATTATAGCTTACACTTGAGCGTGATTTTTTTCTTGAGAGTGCATCAAGATTATACTGACTCATACCTGAAATTCTGCCTGTCATGATTCGTCCTCCTCCCTGATTGAAATTCATTCCGTTTAATTTGTAATTATCTTCGGTATTTTGCGCGATTATCTTTAACTCATGTATAATACTTTCACCGCAAAAAAAAATTTTTATATTCAAACAGGAGGCAATGTACACATGAAGATGACGTTTCGCTGGTACGGAAGCAAATTCGATCCGATACCATTAAAGTACGTTAAGCAGATAGCCGGCATGACGGGCTTAATGGGATTACTGGACAAACCAGCCGGAGTTGTATGGGAAGACGCAGAGATAGCCGCACTCGTAAATGAAGTTCACGAAGCGGGACTTGAGCTTGAAGTAATTGAGAGTGTGAATGTTCATGAGGACATCAAAATGGGACTGCCCTCGAGGGATGAATACATCACGAATTACATTGAGAGCATCAAGAACTTAGCGCGTCATGGAGTGAAAGTGATCATCTATAACTTTATGCCTGTGTTCGACTGGTTACGCACGGATCTTGCGAGAGTAATCCCTGAAGACGGAAGCAACTCGTTATATTTTGACGAGAAAGAACTCGGTGATATGGGCCCGTTGGAAATTGTCCGCAAGACCGCAGAAGATTCGCAGGGCTTCACACTTCCTGGCTGGGAGCCTGAGAGATTAGCATTGCTTGAGACCACGTTAAAACAGTATGAAGGGATGACACCTGACATGTTACGCGTGAACTATAAGTATTTTCTTGATGCGATAATTCCCGTGTGTGAAGAGCTGAATGTGAGAATGGCCTGTCATCCTGATGATCCCGCATGGCCTATATTCGGACTTCCCAGAATAGCGCATTCACAGTCAGATTACGACAAGATAGTGAAGTTACATGATTCACCAGCGAACACTGTATGTTTATGCACAGGTTCATTAGGTTCAAGCCCCGATAATGATATTCCAGCGATAATTCGTCATTTCGGAAGCATGAACAGAATCGGAGCGATGCATGTACGGAACGTGAAGTATCTCGGACATCACAAATTCAGAGAGGCGGCGCATTTATCCTGCACTGGAGATTTAGACATGTACGAGATCATGAAGGCAATATATGAGACCTGTCCTGATACATACGTGAGACCAGATCACGGCCGAATGATATGGGATGAGAAAGGCAGACCCGGCTACGGACTTTATGACCGTGCATTAGGAGCCGAATATCTTCTTGGACTGTGGGAAGCAATCGACAAGAACGCAAAAGCAAAAAAGTAACGGAGTAAATGCTGTTACGGCGCATAATTGATGTCTCTATGACCGTGCTGTTAATCCTCTTGATGTCCCTGCAGGTAACAGAGCAGGAATATCACGAGTATATCGGCATGGTCATGATAATTCTCGTAATAATTCATATATATCTCAATCGCAAATGGTTCATCTCAGTCTTCAAGGGCAAATATCCGCCTGTGAGAATATTATCTCTGGTGATTGATATTTTGCTTCTCCTTGCGTTTATGCTTTCGGGTCTAAGCGGAATGATTATCGCGGAGACATTAACGTTCATGAATTTTGAATCATTAACGGCATGGGGAAGAACAACTCATATTTCATCGTCATACTGGTCATTTGTGTTAATGGGTCTTCATGTCGGGCTTCACTGGAACATGGTAGCAGTCAGAATCAAATCCTCATGGCCGTGTGTAATTGCATGGATACTTGCGTTATATGGTTTATATGCGTTCATGCAGTCAGAGATAATAACGTATATGTTCCTGATAAATCAGTTTGTGTTTATTGATTATGACAAGAATATATTACTTGTATTTCTGGATAATATTTCGATGTTAATATTCTGGTGTTCGGTGAGCTATTATGTGAGCAAGTTAATACGGAGGATATCATGAATTATTCAGGAATAATAGCGGGCGTGTTCATGTTCATATTCACTGGGATATTTCATCCTGTTGTCGTGAAATGCGAATATTATTTTTCAGCGCGAATATGGCCTTTATTCTTATTGCTTGGGATATTATGCTGTGCAGTATCTTTAATCTCAGAGAATAATATTATCTCAAATGCAACGGGTATACTGGGATTTATATTATTATGGTGTATACGGGAACTCAAAGAGCAGGAGAAGAGAGTAAAACGTGGCTGGTTTCCGAAGAACCCTAAGCGAGTAAAAAAAGCGTGATATAATTGCGTGAAAAATAACGGGAAAGAAGGAAATTATATTATGGCAGATGAAAAGATTTGTCCTGTATGCAAAAAGGCGATGACGCTCAAAGAGAAGAGCTATCCGATGGGAAGTGCGTTATTCAAGGCAGACAGGTTTCATGTTGATATATACGCGTGCGATACCTGCGGGCATGTAGAACTTTGCGAGGCTAAGAGTGATTTAGTGAAGTGTCCTGTATGCGGAAACATGCACAGTCCCAAAGAAAAATGTGCAATCTGTGCATTGAATAAGGGACTTGATACAGCCAATCAATAGAACTCAAAAATAAATCCCCTCGCAAAATTCACGGGGGGATATTTTTATGCCATTAAGCCTTTATAGCTTCGAGTCTTCCCGGATAAGCGGCTAGAGCATGTTTAAGAATGTTAAGAGCTTTTTTCAGGTCCTCAGTCTTTAAGACATAAGCCATTCGTACTTCGTCTAAGCCTTTTCCCGGCTCAGCATAAAATCCTGAACCCGGAGCGGCCATAGTAGTTTCACCGTTGATGTCGAAATTCTGAAGCATCCAGATGATGAATTTTTCTGAGTCATCGACGGGCAATTTCACCATTGTATAAAACGCACCTTTAGGCTCATGGCAGACAACGCCGTCAATCTCTTTCAGGCCATGATAAAGAACATCACGCCTCATTTTGTACTCTTTGTTGACATCCTGCAAATAGCTCTTAGGTGTCTTGTAGAGAGCAGCTGCGCCGACCTGTTCGACAGCCGAGACGCTTAATCTGCCCTGACATAACTTCATGACTTCAGCAAGAAAATCTTTGTTCTTAATCGCGATGCATCCAATTCTTGCGCCGCATGCACTGAATCTCTTTGAGACTGAATCAATCATGATAACGCGGTCAAGTGCATCATCAGCCTCACCGAAGCTCATGAAAGAACCAGCCTCATAAATGAATTCGCGGTATACTTCATCAGCAATGATATAGAGGTCATGTTTTTTTGCGAGATATACCAGCATGTTAATTTCGTCATGCGCGTATGAAACTCCTGTAGGGTTACACGGATGAGATACCCAGAATGCGCGCGTCTTAGGCGTGATTAATTTTTCGATTTCAGTTTCAGACGGAAGATGAAAACCCGTTTCAGCCTTTGTCGGAATCGGTCTCAACTTTGCGAGTGCGAGCTTTGCAAAGGTGTTATAGTTCGCATAGAAAGGTTCAGGCACAAGAATTTCATCGCCCGGATCGCAGATAATCATCACAACGAACTGTAACGCTTCACTTCCTCCGCAGGTAACATAAACTTCATTGGGTTCATAATTAACGTTCATGGCCTTATAGTAATTGCTTATGGCCTCGCGTAATTCTGGGATACCCTGAGAAGGCTGATATGCAACGGTTGACGGATGGAAATTCCTGATTGCATTGAAATATTCTTCTGGAGTTTTGATGTCCGGCTGTCCGATATTCAGATGAAAAACTTTTTTGCCTTTTGCTTTAGCTTCATCTGCATATGGGATTAATCTTCGGATAGGTGAGATTTTCAGAGCCTTTATTCTGTCTGATAAATGCATAATATACGCCTCCTATTTTGCTTTTCCCTGAGATGCGACAGCTGCCTGAGCTTTTGCAATTGCCTCAGCGTCTCCCAGATAACGATGAGATTTCGGTGTCATGTCGTCATTGAGTTCGTAGAGCAGGGGAACACCTGTAGGGATATTGAGTTCAAGAATATCTTTCTCGGAAATGTTATCGAGATATTTCACGAGTGCTCTTAATGAATTCCCATGAGCGGCAATGATTACGCGTTTACCAGACTGTATGACGGGCACGATGCAGTCTTTCCAGTAAGGCACGACTCTTGCGACAGTATCAGCGAGGCATTCAGTCAAAGGGAGTTCTGAATCACTGAGACCTGAATATCTTGGGTCATGACCCGGATAACGTTCGTCAGATTTTTCGAGGACCGGCGGCTGAATATCATAACTTCTTCTCCAGATTTTGACCTGAGCATCACCGAATTTAGCGGCAGTGTCAGCTTTATTGAGACCCTGCAGAGCTCCGTAATGCCTTTCGTTTAACTTCCATGAATGCTGAACGGGAATCCACATTCTGTCCATTTCCTCAAGGACAAGCCATAAAGTTTTGATTGCGCGTTTGAGAACACTTGTGAACGCATAATCGAAAGCATAGCCTTCTGACTTTAAGAGACGACCTGCAGATTTAGCTTCTTCGATGCCTTTTTCGGACAACGGGACATCAGTCCAGCCTGTAAAACGATTTTCTTTGTTCCATGCTGATTCGCCATGACGGATTAATACAAGCTCGTACATTTAAATAAACCTCCTGTAAAAAATTTTCAGATTATAATATCACACATAAGGAGATGAAATTTATACATGGCTTCAAATAATTTTCTAGGCTACATGATGATAGAAGGCAATGAAGGCTCAATAAGAGGCGTTGCATTAATCACTGACACACGCGGAATTCCAAAAGAATTTGTGCGTACAGACCCGTTGAGACCCGAAGCATTAGACAGAATATTATACGGAGAAGCATTCACGAGTTACGCAAAGCAGAGTTTAATTCTTGAGAATTTGCTTGATGCAGTGAGCAATGACCCGCAGATATGGCTGTGCAATGACGAAGAGATACTTGAACCGTTGCGCAAAGTGAGCAGAATAAAAACGTTAATGCTTGAAGAAAGTCCGCATGTCCCGTTAGATGCTGCCGGACATATTGAGGCATCAGCAGAACCGAATGTATATCTCATACAGGCCTATCGTAACGGAGCACCATTGAGGGCAGAATTTCCAGAAGGAACGCGTTCGGATGAAGTTGAACAGTCAGCATTAATTCTCACAGAAGCAGGAGAGACTATGAATATCCTTGAGCCGTTTACGAGATTGAGCAGGGCATTAACATATATTGCAACGGGACGTGCATAAATGGGAATACGTGATTATTTCTCTCGTCATGTGTTTAAGCATATAGACGTATATAAGATAGATGATTTTGCATTAGAGCCTCCGAAAGTGCATAGACTGAATCATGAAGTTATAACTCACAGCATAATCCCGGAAGTGAAAGTGAAAGTGCATTCAGTGCAGTTATATCTGCGGATGAAATGCAAAGCAGTCTCACATGTATTAACAGAACGAAGAGTGAATGCGAAGAGTTATCTTGTGAAGAGATATGTGAAGCAGGAAATAAAAGCATATTCTCATGAGTTAAAGCCGAAAGTGAAAGTGCATGACGCGATGAGATATATACGAGATATGCCGTTGGAAATCTCAGACATGCTGAAATATCAGTCAAAGAAGCCTAAGTTATTGCCTGGAGAAATGCTGTTAGCGTGGTACAGTCCAGTAGTAGAAGGAGCCGTGATAAAATTAGTCTGGAACAAACAGCGCGGAACTCTTTTAGTCTGGTATAACCCACAGAGCCGGCATTACAAAGCAAAAGGAGTATATTTGATTCGTAAACTTGGCTTCGGGGCAAAACCAGAATGGCGTTGGGAGTAACCAAAAAAAATTTTTCATGAACAAGGGAGTAAAATTTTCATGGGCGAGGCTAAAACAACAGACCTTACCGCACAGAATAACGAAGTACACGAAGGGGAAATCACAGAATGCATAGTAGAGCAGATAATGCCATACGGAGCATTTGTGAAAATCACGAAGAACGGCAGAAAAGGCATGATACACATATCAGAACTGTCGTATTCATTCGTGAAGAATATTAGCGATGTCCTGAAGATAAACGAAGTGATACATGCAAAAATCATCAGGATAGATGAAAGAGGCAGAATAGATTTATCACTGAAGCAGACACAGGAACCTCCGCAGCAGCAGGCACGTCCTCAAAGGATATCATCATCACCGCGCAATGATTTTCGTGAAAGCAATCGTGAGAGCACAAGACCTCAAAGACCTTTGCAGACACAACAGCGTGAAGTACCAAAATTACAGCATGAGGTCCGGGACTTTTA
>JAFPWQ010000084.1 GCA_017394925.1 Synergistaceae bacterium | reverse complement strand
CAAGAACGACATGTACGGCCGGGACGGAAAAGTTCAGGACATTCCCGAAGGCTGTGTGTGGGTACATGCTGTGTCTGTCGGTGAAGTACAATCAGCGAGTTCATTAATCCGTCAGATAAAACGCACGAGTACATATCCATGCATAATTTCAACTGTAACGACAACAGGCCGCGATATGGCAATGAGACTTCTTGACGGAGTAGCCGATAAAATCATTCACAGTCCGTTTGACACAAAAAAATTTGTCTCGCGTTCACTGGATAACATAAAGCCAAGTATATACATCACAATGGAGACTGAATTATGGCCTGAGATGCTCTCGCAGTTAAGAGCGCGTAACATACCTTCATTTCTTGCCAACGGGAGAATCTCAGAGAAGAGCTTTAAACGCATGAGGCACACAAAAAGTTTCTGGAACGGAGTGCTTGAATGCCTGAATAAATTAATGGTCCGATTCGACAAAGACAAAGAGAAATTCATGATGCTCGGAGTTCCTGAAGAAAAAATAATCGTAACTGGGGACTGCAAAGTAGATGCATTACTTGAGAGACGCAAGCAGACAGGCCCGGATAAATGGAACTGGCTGAAGAAAAATAACGCGCCTTTATTCGTTGCAGGCAGCACACATCAGGGAGAAGATGATGTGATTATCTCAGCATTCAGAATCATACGCAAGAAATATCCCGATTCGACTCTCGCGATTGTACCCAGACACCCGGAACGTGCATTGATGACAATAGCGTCTGCTCTTCCGTATTCAGATGTACACGCCGAATTGTTATCGCAAATTGACCGTGATAAATACAATCATGATGCTGACGTGATAGTGATAGATCGTGTCGGAGTACTCTTTGATCTTTATGCGGCGGCTGATGCAGTTTTCGTTGGGGGCAGTCTTGTCGAGAAGGGCGGACAGAATCCGTTTGAGCCTGCGTTATTCGGACTGCCTGCAATACATGGTCCATGCATGACCGATTTCCCGGACACATCAAGAATGGACTCAATGGGTGCTGCACTGTGCGTGAATAATGATTCGGAACTTGCACACGCATGGGAAGAAGCATTATCACCCACGCGAATCACTAAGGCACTACGCGATTGTGATGCGTACTTTAAGACTCTCGGAGGTGCGGCAAAAATCACATGGCAGGAAATTAATTCATACATGCTTGACAGAAAATAATGTTAGGCGTAAAATTCTTCTCGTTGTTCAGCCGGGCGGATAGTTCAGCGGTAGAACACCTGCTTTACACGCAGGGGGTCGTAGGTTCGAACCCTGCTTCGCCCACCAGAGATTTAACGACAAAATGCGGGGTCGTAGCTCAGTCGGTTTAGAGTGTCGGCCTGTCACGCCGAAGGTCGCGAGTTCAAGTCTCGTCGGCCCCGCCATAAATCATTAAATCTTGGAGGAAAAATCGAGGCGGGATAGCTCAGTTGGTAGAGCAATGGACTGAAAATCCATGTGTCCCCGGTTCAATTCTGGGTCCCGCCACCAGTGAATAAAGAATATGATTGCGGAAGTAGCTCAGGGGTAGAGCACAACCTTGCCAAGGTTGGGGTCGCGGGTTCAAATCCCGTCTTCCGCTCCAGTTTTTGTAGATTACAGCTTCGGGGCTTTTGCTTCGAGGCTTTTTGCATATTAAGCTAAAAAATTAATATACAGAAGGAGAATCGAATCATTCATGCGTAAATTCATGTTAATTTTCATGGCCATGTCAGTATTGCTCATATCAGGGTGCGGAGGAAGTATCTATGATGATGACAGCTCAAAGAAAGAAAAAGGCGAATACGAAGACAATTACAGCGCACAAGATTTTCTCACGGGACGGTGGGTAATAACTGAGGGTACTGGTGAAGCAGTAAGCACAACAGAAGGTTCTGACGTTGTTATTTCACTTCTCATGAATTCCGCACAGATGAATTTCTCAAATGTCGTGATAAGCGGCGATACAGGAACTGCAATTTTATATTACGCTCACAGATGGCAGGCATTCGATGATTCAGAAAAATATTTATATGAGTTCGATATTACCAGTTACAGGAGCGAAAAAGACACAATACAGTCTCAGGTTGTGAATCTAACGCATGTTGACGTTGATAAATGGAGAGTTGACGACGCTGACGGAAATATTATCATGATTGAATTCACTTCGCCGTATTCAATTTCAACAAACTGGGAGGGATTCTCATATTCTGAAGGCGATGAGAGGACGAGAAATTTTCATTACACGCTTGACTGCAATTTCAGAAAGCAGTAATTATTCACGTCCGCAGTAATATCTGAACGCGCATTCTTTGCATGTCTCAATATCTGAGGTCATGTGATTGAAATCTTTCGCGGTGATTTTTCTCACTGTCTCGTCAAAACCTTTCATTATTTCTTCGGCTTCGGATTTATTATATTTATATATTATTTCGGGTGAGTTTTCATTTTCGCCCGTGTAATATACTCTGAGGCTGTTTACATTTAATCCTGTCGTATTCTCAACGAGATATGCATATGCGTTTACCTGCCTTCTGTAATTTTCGATTCGTTCTCTGTCCCTGTTGATGTTGATGTTGGGCTTGGAGCCTGATTTGAAATCTGTTATCTCAATTTCTCCGTCCCTCATTGAAATTAAATCTATGACTCCTTCAAGAATATATTCACCGCGCATGATATTCACTTCTGATTCTGCACGCCACACACCGGACCAGTCGCTGCCTTGCCTGAGTACATAATTCATGACCTGATTTAATGCCGTATCATGTGCTGCCTTCGTGAGATATGCTCTGTTAGTTCGTGAGAGAGTATCATAATTCGCATCAAACCAGCGTAATATATTTTCTTCCGTTATTTTTGCCTCTTCGTGTTTTTCGGCGGCCTTGTGAATGTCTTCGATAGTTGCATGTACAAGCAGACCCATTAATGTATGATTCGATATGTCAGGCTGAAATTCAAGCTCACGGAAAAATTTATACTGCATCGGGCATGTCTCGTAAAGCAGAATATCCTGTGTGAATGAAAATATATTTTTTGCGCCGGAATTCTTTAACGGGCTTATCTCTATATATGAAGCATCAATACTTTCATCTGCATCTTCAAGAACGTTATATCTTTTCACAAAATAGCGGCTTGGATTGTTGGGTTCTTCATTGCATGTGAGAATGAGCAAATCCTGAGCCCTTGAAAACGCAACGTAAAATAATCTCCAGAAATCAAAAAATTTTATCTGTTCTTCAGGTTCAAATTCAGGACGCTTATAATACTTTCTCTCTATCTTATGCATAATATCTTCGTTCATGTTCGGATTAATTTTCTTATTCGGATATGACCATAAAGAGTCTACGAATACTATCGGGAATTCCATTCCTTTGGACTGATGTATCGTCATGAATGACACATGCCCAGTTGGGATCTCACTGCTGTTGTCTGATTCGTATTCGTCAACGCCCTCTTCATACTGGAAGCGCATATGTATATTCATCATCATCTGGAACTGATTATCCATATATTTTGCATTTATATTATTCACGTTATGGCTGTTCTCGTATTTCTGAATCACTTCGATTAATTTCGCAAGATTACGCGCAGGTCTCGTTGCCTTTACGCCGTTGTTTATGTCCTCGTCTAATACTTTTCTGAACGGAGGAAATGCAAACATCTGATATAAAATATCTGAGTACGTATAATTCGCATAGCCCTGTAATTTTTCGTGCCAGCTTCTTTTATCCAGCAGCCAT